>NZ_JAUBUI010000061.1:0-38694 GCF_036705385.1 Microcoleus sp. B3-A4
GTGTTTGTAAGGCAATGATCTATATATATATTGCCTTACAGATTTTTTTGAGTTCACTTTTTCAGTGCCATTGGACTGAAGTCCTTACTACGAAATTAATCCGGTGTAAAATTAACAATCATAGGGACTTCTCCATTGCGCTTTTGAAGAGATGTAGCAGGAGTCACCCAGTTTTATGCACATTCAAAAAATAAATCATATCAAACCCTATTGATACCAAAGGATTTGATATGAAGCGAATTCTATTCGCCAGGATTTGGTATAGCGCGGTTTCTACAATTTGTCGATCGACCTTTTGGCTTTATCTGCCAGATTTCTCACCGCATCTTTAGCATCTTCTGCTGCGTGGCGGGCGGAGGCTTCCGCTTGCTTGGCTTTGCCTTCAACCTGGTCTTTTCTGTTGCCCGTGATATTACCGAAAATTTCCTGAGCTTTGCCTTCTAAATTTTTGCCGATCGCCTTTGCTCTGTCTTCTGCACTCATAATAAGCTCCGTTTGGCAAGTTCCTTTAGTAACATTGTAAAATCAACTCCCCTGCAATTGCCTTTAACTTCATATTAATTTATATTCTGCTTGACCTCGGTCTTCTTCTGATGACTTACTGCGTGCAAATCCCTCCCTCAAAAAGCGAAGGATTCCTTTTTTTTACAAATGTATACGTCAGCAATATTCGTCCTAAAAAACTATTTCAAACTCGCCGCAGCAACTTTAATCGGTTCGAGCAATTCTAAGGGCAAATGCAGCATATTCAATTGGGTGCTATCTGCTGCTTTCCTTTCCGGATCGGGGCCGTGATAATCGCTGCCACCAGTTGCCAGCAAACCGTAATGAAGACACAAATCTTTCAACTTTTGGATTTGGCTAGAACTGTGACTGGGATGGTATACTTCAACTCCCATTAAACCAGCATCTACTAATTCTTTTAAGACTTCCTCAACAGCGCCGCCGCGAAATAAATAAGGGTGAGCCCAAACTGGTACTGCGCCGCAACTCTTCAGTAAATCAATGCCTTCGACGATCGAGAATTTCTCGTAATGAACATAAGCCGGGCCGTCATCTCCCAGCCAGCGATCGAATGCTTCCCGCAATGATTTCGCGTGACCGGCTTTTACAAGTGCAGAGGCAATGTGAGGCCTTCCCGGTGCCATTCCTGGGGATGTTTTGGGCAGTTCGATCGCGTATCCCATTGCTGCTAATTTTTCGACCATTTCCTGCGATCGGCGAAACCTTCCTTCGAGGCGCTCGTTCAAAGGAACGCGCAACTTATTTGCATCGGGATAAAAACCTAAAATGTGCAGCGATCGACCGTTGTGAACGGTGCTGAGTTCGAGTCCGGGGACTATTTCGATACCGTGCAAAGCAGCAGCGGCGAAGGCTTCATCCCAACCCGACATCGTATCGTGATCGGTGACGGCCAAGGCGCGAACCCCCGATGAAGCGGCCGCGGCTACGAGTTCGGCAGGGGTGAGAGTGCCGTCGGAATAAGTAGTGTGACAGTGGAGTTCTAGCATTTTTTCTGGTAAGTCAAAGTCTGCGAAGTCTGCAATTATTCCCCTCACTCACGCGACATATACCGTCCCTGCGATCGACAAGTTTTTGGGTAATTTCAATCTGTTAGCTGTAATAAGTTGTCGCGCCTTTAATTGGGACATTTATGTTTATTAAAAGCTGGCGTGGGGTGGGCATCTTGCCCGCCTTTTCAGTTGAATTTAGATGCAGAACACCTTAGCTATATCTTGATTTCTCGCATTGGGGAAATGACACCCTCTGGCAATTTGGGAGGAATCGGCGATATTTCAATACTTTGTATGTTGTGAACTGGGATAACTACCAGTTTATCTGCCAATTCGAGAATTATCGGGTCGGCCGTCAACATTTTGTGCAGGCGAGTGCCTAAAGTTGCTTGCTCTCCTACTGTTCCCTCTGGCGCACTGAACTGGAAGTGTTGCTGTTTGCCGTTGGTATAGTGGATTGTCAGATCGATAATTCTTTCTTGGTTGGTTGCTTGCATAATTTTTTTCCCTAACAGTCGATCGGGACTTCGCAAAATTAACAATAAATCAAAACTGGCGATCGCACCACGATTGGAAAGCTCGTTGCAAAGCTTTGGACCAAACCAGGCTGTCGGTACGAAAGTCCGCTTAGTGCTAATTTTATCACAAAAACTGTACTGAAAGTTGCCAACTTACCCAGTATAGAATTGCCAGTTGCACTGTCTTCGCTCCCCAATGCGGGAGATCCTTCGCCAGCAATATTTGGTCGATCGGGCTTTCTTGTATGCCACTTGGCAAAGTGGCTCTATTTAGCCTGTCTAGCGACTTGACTCAAAGCGCTCTCAAGTCATACAGCAGAGGCATTTGAGCGCTTTGGGTGTCAATGTTTTTCGAGCTGGGAACTGTGGAGGTTAGGATAGTGGCATTGTGCTGTCACTGACCTAGAGGATTTTTTTATAAATTAATAACATAACATTCAGGTACAGCTTATGAAATCCACACTTTGTTTTCCCGAAACTTCTCTTTACTCTAACGCAGTCACTGTTAATAATAATGCTATTGACTCTTGTATCCTTACGGCTTGGATTGACTTAGTAGGAGGAGATTTTGATAGCTTGGGAGGAGATGATTGGCTTCCCTTGTGTGGCGACATTGATGATGGCGAAATTTACCGGGAATGGTTTTTGTGGGAAGACAGCGAAGTGACTCAAGAGTGGGAAGCTTACGATCCCATTACTAATTATCGAGTTGTGGCTTCAAGCCGAGAAATGATGATTTCTAAAATCGACCAAATAGAAGATTCCAGAACAATTTAGTTGACCCGGAGAAGGTTAAATCTTGATTTTCAACTTAAATAAAAATTCTGTCAACCAACCCGGTTTCTCTCAAGCATTAAAGAAACCGGGTTTTTACGAGCCCAACTCTAGGGTTTGGTTGATTTCCACGGGTCCAAACTAATCATTTAAGTCGCTACTGCTTTTTGTTTTTCTCGTTCTAATTTGCGCTGCTTCAAGGCTGCCAAATTTTGTTTAATCGTGTCGATCGCAAATCCAGCCCCCTGCTGTTGATATAATTCACTAGCACGGATCAAATCTGCAACTGCCTCCTCATCAGATCGCAAATTCGCACAAACCAAGCCGCGATTGTGGTAAGCTTCTGCTAAAGTTGAAACTTGTTCTAAAGTGCTGGTAAATTTATCTTTTGCTTTGCGGTACTTTCCTGACTGATAAGCCTCAATTCCTTGTTGAAAATAAACGGAAGCTTTACTGCCGCTGTCGGTATCGGGAAATTCTGGGTAAGTTAAAATTGGTTCTTTAAAGAGTACAGAAATGCTGCCCTTGCCGAAGTAAGCCCAAGTCATTGTTCCAAACCCAATCCCCAGCACGAGGGCAATAATGACAGACAGAGCAATAAAATTGGTGAGTTCCATAGAGCAATATTTGTTGTATTATAATATGATAAGATAATTTCTAAGTTCTGGAACAATGGCTGCGCGGATTGACCTCAACTGGAAATGGTTTTTCGGATCGCTAGCTTTAGTATTGTCGATCGGCTTAATTACTGCAACTGCAAGTTCTGACGCAGCAACTAACGCGCAAACTCAAGCAGGGTGGCAATTGTTGCAGCGGGGGGAGACGGGGTTGGTGGTAGCAATGCGACACGCGATCGCCCCAGGTACGGGAGATCCTGCTAACTTTAAGTTGGGTGACTGTTCCACCCAGCGCAATTTATCAGCACAGGGAAGAACCCAAGCCAAGAAAATTGGAGCAGAATTTCGCAACCGCAACATCAAAGTTGCGAGAGTTTTATCTAGTCAGTGGTGTAGGTGTTTGGAAACAGCAAAACTGATAAATATAGGCAAAGTTGAACCGTTCCCAGCGCTGAACTCGTTCTTTAGCGACAGCAGCACAGAAGCCAGACAAACAGGGACAATCCGCAAATTAATTGTTGACAACCGCAACACTAAAGGCGCGGTTATTATGGTAACTCATCAAGTAAATATTACCGCTATCACTGATATTGTACCGCAAAGCGGCGAAGCTGTGATTCTCAAAAGCGATCGACAAGGTAAAATCCAAATAGTCGGACGAATTGGAGGATTTTAAAGAGATAGAAAGTTATAATATTATCAATTTTCCATTACCAATTCCCCATTACCAATTTATATGAGTTTCCAATACAGCGCCGCCCTAGTGACTTTAGCAGACCTTGATAAGGAAGTTCTCGTTAAATTTTACAAAAATTTTCTAGACATAGAACCAAACCCTTATATTCTCAATACTTATGCTGAATTTCAACTCCCAGGCTTAAGACTCGGCATATTCAAACCCAAAGATTCCCACAAATCGGAATTTGCAAATCGAGCAAAAACAGGCATGAGTCTGTGTTTGGAAGTCAGCGATATCGAAACTGCGATCGCCAGAATTTGGGCTTTAGGCTATCCGCCCAACGGAGAAATTATCAAAGCTTCTCACGGTCTAGAAATCTATGCCTTCGATCCTGCGGGCAACCGCATAATTTTACATCAATCCAATCAGCGGTAGAGACTGTAGAGAAGACTGGACGATTTCAATCGCTACTACACTTGCTTCTCGTCCGAACTCAGAGGGGCTAAGAAATCAAGGGGATATTTAAGGCGAACTGGGTATAAAACCAGCACTTACCATTCAAAACTCAAAACTCAAAACGGCCTTAACTACCTAATCAGTTCAGCAAAACTGTAAAAACTGATAATTAATAACAGCAATGCTGTCAGGTGAGTTAGTTGAAATTGAGGCCGTGGGCCGAGGGATTCCCGCACCAAAATTGAAAAAGACGAACCAATGATATAACTCAGAGACAGTGTTAAATACTGCCACTGCAATGTTACACTCCACAGCCCCAGCAAAATCATCGCCAAAGTTAACATTACCAGCTCAACAAAGCGAGGCGGATTGTGCTGAGTAGACAGAATTAAAGTGTCCAACCAATATTGCCAAGGTCTCATGTTTTAGCGATCGAGCTTTTAGATTTAGCCTTCTAGCTTAACCTACGATCGCCATTCAGTTTGTTGCTGCAAACACCTTAAAGCCTCCGCCGTCTCAACCTGCGAAAATTGCCCGTAAAAGCGACTGACACTGTAAAAAGGGTGAGGAGTCTCCAGAACGATCAACTTATCGGCCATCTGGGCCAAAAATCCCATCAAATCTGCCGGGGCGACAGGCGCGCAAATCCACACAGCCATCGGTTGCTGCGACTCCAAAGCCTTAGCCGCCACAGCCATCGTCATCCCCGTAGCAATGCCGTCATCTACCAAAATCGCCAAAGCCCCAGCCGCGCTGATATTTGGGCGTCCAGGAGACAAATCTGCCAGCAGAGATTGAGCATTATTTTGAGCCAGGGGCAGGGCTGATTTTTGCAAGCGTAAATTGTGCTGCTTTTGCTTTTCCCAGAGGACGTGACCGTCAGCAGTTGCAGCCCCGATCGCCAATTCTAAATTATCTGGGCGAGTAATTTTCTTGGCGACAACCACATCCAAAGGACAGCCCAAGCGGCGCGCAATCGGCACAGCAACGGGCAAACCACCGCGCGGCAAGGCGTAAACAATCGGTTTCACCGCCTTCTGTGTCATTAAACTCAACTTGCCGAACTCGTCCACAACTGCCTCGGCCAGTTTTTCGCCTGCATCGGCGCGATCGTCAAAAAACGGGTTAGAGAACATATTTTTGCCTGTACGAGCTCAACCAAACAATTGGAGATTGTGCCAGTGTTAATTGGAGATTGTACGCGCGAGCGTAGCTATCCCGTAACGAATCGACAGCATCGCACACAAGCATCTAGCCAATCTCAAATCACCAAACCCGATCTAAACTATAAACTCTAGACTCCAAAATATCTCCCTAATTGTAAAACGTATGTCCAGCGACTTGCAACTCAGCCTTTTTGATAACAATCAAAGTGCCACTTTCCAAACAGACTCAATACCAGCAAATGCCAAAATTCCCATCCCTCCCGGCACTTATCAAAATATGGAACAAATCGGCGAGCACTGCAACCGCTGCTACCGCTGCGAATTGGGCAATACGCGCACTCACGCTGTCATAGGCCGCGGCAATCCTCAAGCCTCAATTTTGATTGTGGGAGAAGCGCCCGGACAAAACGAAGACGAAACCGGATTGCCCTTCGTCGGGCGATCGGGCAAACTGTTAGATAAGATTTTAGAATCCGTGGGATTGAGTGCAGAAACCGACGTATTCATTGCCAACGTCATCAAATGTCGCCCTCCCAACAACCGCCCTCCGACAGCAAAAGAAATCGAAGCTTGCAAACCTTATTTGCTCGAACAAATTCGCCTCTTAGACCCCAAAATTATTTTATTAACCGGCGCAACAGCCCTCAAAGGTTTGCTAAGCGACAAGCGGCCTATTAGTAAAATCAGAGGTCAATGGATTGAATGGGAAAATCGTTTGTGTATGCCGATTTTTCACCCATCATACTTGTTGCGAAATCCCTCCAGAGAACCGGAGACTCCTAAATGGTATATGTGGCAAGATATGCAGGCTATCAAGGCTAAATTGGATGAATTAAAATAGCAATTCTAATATTTTTTTGTTTGTGCTTTGTATGGGCGGGTTTCACGAACAATAATTGCCTAAAACCGATAATCTCGTAAACCCGCCCCCCACGGTAAATCGCTCAACCGAAAATCCGTGGCTTTTCTTATACCTCTGTTCTGAACAGGCAAGATGCCTGTTCCACAATAAAATTATTTTCTGTCAGGAACAGGCATTTTGCCTGTTCCACAATAAAAATTATTTCATGTGGGGTGGGCGTCTCGCCCGCCCGCAAGATGGGGAGCGTGTCATTTTTGCGATGAGTATAAATAATGGTGAACCCCACCATGAGTTTTTTTCCGATCATCAGTATAATAGGGAATAATTATCATCTCTTCCCACTTGATATATAATCATGAAAAACTTTATTGAAGCTATTGGTGGACTAATAGGACTTCTAGGTTTTGTGAAAGGCATTATTGAGTTCGTAGAACTCAATAGGATACATAGATATGAGAAGTTTCATGAGATGAGCAAAAGATTCGATGAGAACGAGTCAATCCAGAAAGTCTGTGAGCTTTTGGATGATAGCTCTAGCAGCATATCAGTCACTAAACAGGAAAAAGAGGTATTTATCTGCTTTTTGGAAGAGATTTACTTTATGATTATGTCTGGTGTAATGAAAAAGGAAATTGCACTGTACACATTTGGCTATTATGCAAGAAAATCAATGGACAACCAAAGATTTTGGCACGATCTTGATCGTGGGGAAGAGTATTACACAGTATTCCATAAATTCTGTGGAATGGTCTCTATCTTTGAGCCACGCAAACTCGGACTCAAGGAAACGCTGAAATACTGAGCACCATGAAGATAAATTCTTAGGTCACAATGTACTTTTGACGGGTTATCCTTTGATTTAGAACTGAGTATTTCCTAATTTAGAAGGTCAAACATCTTCGGAATTTCCAACTTATCTATTTCCACCTCGTGATTTATTAATAGCGGACATTATACTAGATATTATAAAAAAAGGTGTTATTAAAAAAAGAGGTACAAGTAATGACACAGGTATAAGTCCTACAACCATCGGCACTCCAACCCAAGGGTTAAAACTAACAAAAGACATGAAGCAGCTCCAATCCAGACTGTTAATTAGACCCCAACCAACAACCAACCGCAAGATGCCTGTTCCACAATAAAATTATTTTCTGTCACGAACAGGCAAGATGCCTGTTCCACAATAAAAATTATTTCATGTGGGGTGGGCGTCTCACCCGCCCAAAAATACAATTTAGTTGCGAGACAACTTATTTTTTGCACGACAATCTCGCAGCCACAAACGAATCGCCTCAGCAATTTCGCTTTCACTATCTTGACCTAATAAAGGACGAACATCCGCCGCAGTACCAAACCGAGAAACGATTTTTGCCAACTCCCAGCCGTTCTCCGTTTTAGCGAAAAATAACCAATGATATTGCTGAATTTCAACTCGTTGTCCCCCGCGATACTGCCGTTCCAAAGTAGTAATGAAAACTTGACTAGCATTGTCAGGAAGTGCATCTTCAAAATTTAAAGGTAGCGGTTCAAACTCCGGGCGGCCGGCTAAAATTATTTGAGGCAGCACGTAACCGGACGGTGTGTTTTTGTTAGAAGAAAAGTGCGACCGCACAATTACGCGATTAGCATAACTAGGCAAATCTTGCAACAGGCGATCGACCAAAGTTTCTAAATCAGCGGGACAGGGCGATCGCACTAACAAATCATACCGACTTGCATTGATACTGTTAGTATGATTTGTCACAAAATTAACTGCCAAAGTTGGAGTTGCAACCGCAGATATCAGCAGATAAACATAGATGAACGCAGATAAAATTCTATCGGCGTTCATCGGCGTTCATCTGCGGTTAAAAAACACATTCCTATTTTTATCCCAACTCTTCACAAATACGCGCAAAAGCCGCCACTGGATCGGACGCAGCAGTAATCGGCCGCCCAATAACCAGATAATCCGCACCAGCTTTCAAAGCAGCCTTCGGAGTCATCGATCGCTTTTGATCGCCTCCATCGGCCCATTTCGGACGCACACCGGGACAAACTAACAGAAAATCATCCCCGCAACTCATTCTTAACTGTTCCACTTCTTGCGGAGAACAAACAGCACCAGCTAAACCCGTTTCCTTAGCCAACAATGCCATGTGCAAAGCAAATTCCGGCAACTCCAAAGGTATTTTCAACTCAAAAGCCAACTGTCGCGAATTCAAACTCGTCAACAGAGTAATTGCAATCAACTTAGGAGTCGGTTTATCCACAGCCGCCGCCCCTTCAGTCAAAGCCAACTGTGCCGCTTTTAAAGCATCCTTACCACAAGTAGAATGGATAGTCAATAAATCCACATTATACTTAGCAGCAGCACGACAAGCACCAGCCACAGTATTCGGGATATCGTGAAACTTCAAATCGAGAAAAATCCGCTTTTCCCGCTGTTTTAAAATTTCCAAAATCCCCGGCCCGGAACTCACAAACAGTTCCAAACCCACTTTCCAGAAAGATACTTGCGGCAGTTTGTCCACAAGTGCGATCGCCTCTTCTTGACTCGAAACATCCAAAGCAACAATAATTCGATTATCAGCGTTCATCAGCGTTCATCAGTATTCATCTGCGGTTAAAAAAGAGATTCAAGACACCAATCGCACAAACTTATTCTTCCCAACCTGCAAAACCTTACCGCATAAATCAGCAGGTGATTCAAAAGTAAGATTAACATCAGAAACCCGATCGCCCTCCAACTTCACCCCGCCGCCCTGCATCAACTTCCTGGCATCACCGCTGCTTTTACAAAGCCCGCTAGCACTCAGAATATAAAACAACTTAGCCGGAAACTGCACGTTTGCCAAAGAAAACTCCGCCACAGCATCAGCTTGTCCCGCAGCACCTTTAACCAGCGCCATTGCATCTTGTTGTGCGCGATCCGCCGCTTCCGAACCGCGATACTGGCGCACCACATCCACAGCCAAAAGTTTCTGTTTTTCTCGCGGATTTTCTGGCAATTTATCAAGTGGCAAATCAGTTAATAGTTCAAAATACTGGGCGATCGAACTATCAGCAATTTTCTCCAACTTAGAATACATAGTCAGCGGGTCTTCCGACAAACCCACATAATTCCCCAAAGACTTCGACATCTTTTGCACCCCGTCAGTCCCGATCAAAATCGGCATCAGCAAACCAAACTGCGGTTTCATCCCAAAATGCCGCTGCAAATCTCTCCCCACCGCAATATTAAACTTTTGGTCGGTTCCCCCCAACTCCACATCCGCTTCCAAAGCCACCGAGTCGTAACCCTGCATGAGTGGATACAGAAACTCATGCAGATAAATCGCATTCTCCTGCTGCATCCTGGTATCAAATCCCTCTTTAGCGAGCATCTGCTGCACCGTCATCGTCTTCAGCAGTTCCAAAACCTTCGCCAAGTCCAATTTTGACAACCACTCGGAGTTATAGCGAATTTCCAAACGTCCGGGTGTGTCAAAATCTAGAATCGGACGCACTTGGTCTAAATAAGTCTTGGCATTTTCCGCCACTTGTTCGGCCGTCAACTGGGTTCGCATCTCGGATTTCCCCGTCGGATCGCCAATTCTTGCGGTAAAATCTCCGATCAGCAGTACGGCTGTGTGACCGGCATCCTGAAAAGCTCGCAGCTTGCGGACGCAAATGCTGTGGCCCAAGTGAATGTCACTCCCTGTCGGGTCAATTCCGAGTTTGACGCGCAAAGGTCGATCGACTTTTGCCAGCAGTTGGGCTAAATTTTCGTCAGGGTTGCTAGAATCAGGTCGATCTGGAAAAATCTCGCTGACGCCGCGGTAAAGCGCTGAAAGGTTAGGAGTTATCATCGGGGAGCGATCGTCCATCATATTTTGCCAAAGTGCAGCAGAATTAGTTACACTCACTGGTTGACGAATAAAAACTTAACTATCAAGCTACTATAATCCCAAAGCTGACCGGCTTTCATTAGCTGACAGTCTCTAGGGTTCGCATCTAAAATTAAAAGTCTTAAACCCCAAATCGAGTGAGGAAGTGAAATCCACGTGTCAACCAACGCAGTCCGCAATAACACGGAAAACTCAGCCCCCGTATTCGAGTTTGTTCAGTCAGTCAGTAAAGTGACCGCCGGAACCATACTCAGCATGACAATGCTTGCCAGTTCCGTAGTCGCTGGTGGACTGGTTGGCTTAGCGATCAGCTTCCGCAATTTGCCAGATGTTCGGATCTTGCAAACCTACTCTCCCACAGAAACTACCCACATTTACGACATCAACGGCAAGCCCCTAGCCAGCATCCACGACGAAGCCAACCGGGATGTCGTACCCCTTAACCAAATCTCCCCGCACCTTAAACGAGCTGTTCTGGCGATCGAAGATAGCAACTTTTTCACCCACAAAGGTATCAACCCCGGCGGGATAGCCCGAGCTCTCATAGTCAACCTAGAGAAAGGTCGAACCGTGGAAGGCGGCTCGACTATGACTATGCAGCTAGTCAAGAACCTGTTTCTTTCTCCCCAGTCAAAATTTAGTCGCAAGGTAGCTGAAGCGGTAATGTCTATCCGCTTGGAGCAAATTCTCAACAAAGACCAAATTCTGCAACTATACCTGAATCAAATCTACTTAGGTCACAACTTGTACGGCGTAGAGACAGCCTCTCGAAGCTATTTCAACAAGTCAGCAGGTAATTTGACTCTTTCAGAAGCAGCGATGCTGGCCGGCTTAATTTCTGCCCCCGAAGAATACAGTCCTTTTGTCAATTACAAGTTGGCAAAAGAGCGGCAAGAAATCGTTTTAAACCGCATGAAGGATCTTAAATGGATTACCCCGGCCCAAGAGACTGCGGCCCGCCAGGAAAAAATTAAGCTCGGCAAAATTACCTCTTTTGGCGGCTCTCAAGTTCCTTACGTAACACAAGCCGTAGTCCAGGAACTGACTAGGCGTTTCGGGCGAGATGCCGTGGTTAAGGGAGGAATGCGCGTTCAAACCACGATCGACCTTAAAATGCAGCGCATAGCCGAAGAAACAGTCAAAGCGTGGCACAATCGGCTTTACTACCAAGGGCTGTTTTACGATCGCCAGGAAGGTCAAATTGCCCTAGCCGCCGTCGATCCCCGCACCCACTTCGTCAAAGCCATGGTGGGCGGCGTCGATTACGAAAAGAGTCAGTTCAACCGCGCCATTCAAGCACGCCGCCAGCCCGGATCTTCTTTTAAGCCTTTTATCTACTACGCTGCCTTTGCTAGTGGCAAATACGGCCCCGATTCAGTTGTATATGACTCCCCTGTCGGCTACCGCGATGGCGACGGCTACTACTACCCTCAAAACTACGGTGGCGGCTTCTCCGGTGCCGTCAGCATCCGCAGAGCTTTGGAAGTATCTCTGAACATTCCCGCCGTCAAGCTTGGCCAAGAAGTCGGATTGAATAAAGTGATTGAGATTTGCCGCGTACTCGGCATTAGAAGTCCGATGGAACCGGTGATTTCTTTGCCCTTGGGTGCCGTTGACTTGACTCCTTTAGAAATGGCCGGAGCTTTTGCTACCTTCGCCAATAACGGCTGGCATTCTGACACCACGTTTATCGTGCAAGTAACTGACAGCAGCGGCAACGTCTTGCTCGACAATACGCCCAAACCCAAATTAGTTCTCAATTCCTGGGCGGCGGCATCTGTCAACAGCGCCCTGCAAGGGGTAATTAGCAGCGGAACGGCAAGGGCAGCTCAACTTGGGCGGCCGGCTGCTGGGAAAACTGGTACAACTTCCTCAGAACGGGATATCTGGTTTGTGGGTTACGTACCGCAGTTGTCGGTGGCTGTTTGGATGGGCAACGACAATTATAGACCGATGAGCTACGGTGCTACTGGTGGTACTATTGTCGCCCCTGTTTGGCGCGATTTTATGAGCCAAGCTTTGGAAGGTGTTCCTGCAGAAAGTTTCAAACCTGCTTCATCTTTTGAGCGACCTTAATTATCAGTCATTAGTCATTGGGCATTGGGCATTGGGCATTGGGAATACTTTCTTCCTTCTTCCTTCTTCCTTCTGACACTAAGACTGTTTTTCCAGCTCAGATTTCATCCGCTCCAGTGTTGAGTTCATTTGATCGAACATCTGCTGGGGCGTGATGCCAAATTGATTGAGCTGTGTTTTTAACTGCTCTACAGTCATCTGAGCCATGAAGTCCTCAGACAGCTCGAAGCGCTTCATAAAAATACGGTAGCGCTCCATCATTGATTCCATCTGAGCGATGAACATTTTCTTGCCTTCGCGATCGAATTTCCCGTAATTGCCACCTAGTTTGATGAGAGATTGATAGTCTTCAAACAACAGCTTGGCTTCTTGCTGAACAATTTCTGAATCAAAAAATCCCATAGCTTTCCTGATTTTTTAATATTCTACTAATTTTGATCTAGGCGAGAAATCCCGCTGCTTTTTGTACCATTTTATCAGTTGCCGGAGGAAGTCCCTACCCCTTAAGGCACAAGAATAAGTAGAAATTTCCGTACAGCATCAGGCATGAGCATTGGGCATTGGGCTTCCGATGACAACAGTCAACTGTCAACAGTCAACTGTCAACAGTCAACTGACTTCAAACTTCCCCGAGGCGTTCTAGAGGCCAAAACCGGACTACAGCCCGGCCGATGATATTCTGCTTAGGTAAAAATCCCCACCTGCTGGAGTCGTTGCTGTTGTTGCGGTTGTCTCCCATCACAAAGTATTCATTTTCTGGGACGCGATAAGGCCCCCACTGGTATTTAGGAGGTTCGGCAATATATTTTTCAACGAGGGGTTGGTCGTTGAGATAAACTAAACCTTTTTTAACGGCGACGGTTTGACCCGGTAAGCCAATTACCCGCTTGATGAATGCTTGGTCTTGGGTAAAGCCTTGTTCTTGCAACTTTTCCGGGGGAGTAAAGACTACGATGTCGCCAGTTTTTGGAGGTTCGAGGTAGTAGGAGATTTTTTCGACTACGACGCGATCGCCCACGTGCAAAGTAGGTACCATAGAATCTGAGGGTATGTAGCGCGGTTCGGCGACCACGGCTCGAATCACTATTGCTAAACTCAAAGCAATAATCACTATCTGAAGATTTTCTCGCTGCGACTTCCACGCTTTCTGCCACCAGCTTTCAGGCGGATTTTCTGCTACTTGTGTACCCAACTTATTTTTTTCAGATGTCATGAAAGTCCTCGCTAAATAGTTGCCACTAATTATCTGATTAAGCTAATCAGCATTTAAATTGCATCTCCAGAAATAATCAAACCATGAGCTGGCTGCACAAGCGAACCCGCCCAAAATATACAATTTAAATGCTGTACAGCTTACCTTTGAAGTATGTCGCTGTTAATTACTAGATGTGAAGTGCAGGCATTCGCAAACAATCTTGAAAAGCACCTGCGTTGCATCTGTGGTTTCCCTATCAATCAAAGATTTATGTCATAACTCTCCTCTTGAGATCAACTCATAAAAAAGGCAGAGAATTTAAATTCTCTACCTTTTTTATGTGAGGATTTTGAGTTGTTCGTGACTGCGAGATTGGTTATTTCCAAACTTAACTCGCGATCGCACTTACTCAAACTTACTCAGCGCCTTGGGGCAGCAATTCTCGCTTTTGACCTTGCAGCACCTTAACAATTCCGTCCTCGCCCACATCCACAACAGCGGTGTCGCCGTCTTTGATGCGGCCAGAAAGGATTTCCTCAGCTAAACTGTCTTCCAGCAAGCGCATGATGGCGCGGCGCAGGGGTCGGGCTCCGTAGCTGGGGTTGTAGCCTTCTTCTACCAGCCGTTCTTTGAATTTTTCGGTCACTTCCAGGGTGATTCCCTGTTCTGTCAAACGACCGAACACTTCTTTGAGCATGATGACCGCGATTTCCTTGACTTCTTCCTTGTTCAACTGGCGGAAGACGATAATTTCGTCGAGTCGGTTGAGGAATTCGGGACGGAAGTAGTTTTTGAGTTCTTCGTTAACCAAAGAACGAATGCGGTTGTAATTAGCATCGGCTTGGTTGTCGCTGAACTCAAAGCCGAGGCCGCCGCCGCCTTTTTCAATCACCTTAGAACCGATGTTGGAGGTCATAATCAGCAGCGTATTTTTGAAGTCTACGGTGCGACCTTTGGCATCTGTTAAGCGGCCGTCTTCCAATATTTGCAACAGCATATTGAAGACATCGGGGTGGGCTTTTTCGATTTCGTCGAACAGCACGACGGTGTAAGGACGGCGCCGGACTGCTTCTGTGAGTTGGCCGCCTTCGTTGTAGCCGACGTAGCCCGGAGGGGAACCGATGAGTTTGGAGACGGTGTGCCGTTCCATGTACTCCGACATATCCAGCCGAATCATGGCGTCTTCTGAACCGAAGAAGTAGCCGGCTAGGGCTTTGGTGAGTTCGGTTTTGCCGACGCCGGTAGGCCCGGAGAAGATGAAACTGGCGATCGGGCGATTGGGATTTTTCAAGCCAACGCGAGCGCGACGGATGGCGCGGGAAACGGCTTTCACTGCTTCTTCCTGACCGATCAAGCGCTGGTGTAAGGTATCTTCCATGTGCAGCAGCTTTTCGGATTCGGATTCGGTCAGTTTGTTTACCGGTACGCCAGTCCAGCTTGCCACGATTTGAGCGATATCTTCTTCGGTGACAACTGGCGATGGGTCGGTTTCGCCGGTGCGGGCAGAGTCGGTTTTTTTGGCTTGGGAAATAGCGCGAATTTCGGCTTTGATGGTCATTTCCCGATCGCGCAATTCGCCTGCTTTGTCAAAGTCTTGAGAACGTACCGCTTCGTCTTTATCTTTGAGGACTTGGCGCAGTTCTTTGTCAAGTTCTTTGGCTGCGGGGGGCAGTTGCGAGTTGATCAAGCGGACTCTAGAACCAGCTTCGTCTACCAAGTCAATTGCTTTGTCTGGGAGGAAGCGATCGGAGATGTATCGGTGAGAGAGTTTGGCTGCGGCTTCCAGGGCCGTGTCCAAGATTTTCAGCTTGTGGTGCTGTTCGTAGCGTTCCCGCAGACCGAAGAGAATCTCGATCGTCTCGTCAACGGTGGGTTCGCCGACCATGACGGGCTGGAAGCGCCGTTCTAGGGCTGCATCGCGCTCGATGTGCTTGCGGTACTCGTCGAGGGTGGTAGCGCCGATACACTGGAGTTCGCCTCTTGCCAAAGCCGGCTTGAGAATGTTGGCCGCGTCGATCGCGCCTTCAGCCGCACCTGCACCTATCAAAGTGTGTACTTCGTCAATCACCAAAATCACGTTACCCGCTGTGCGGATTTCGTCCATGATTTTTTTGAGGCGCTCTTCAAATTCGCCCCGGTATTTGGTACCGGCGACGAGCAGGCCGATGTCGAGAGTGACGACGCGCTTTTCTTCGAGGATATCTGGGATGTCGTTGTTAGCGATGCGCTGGGCGAGGCCTTCGGCGATCGCGGTTTTACCGACTCCGGGTTCCCCGATGAGCACCGGGTTATTTTTGGTGCGGCGACCGAGGATTTGAATTACCCGTTCGATTTCTTTTTGGCGTCCGACTACTGGGTCTAGTTTGCCATCAACCGCCATTTGAGTGAGGTTGGCGCCGAATTCATCCAGGGTTGGGGTTTTGGTGCGGGCACCGCCGCCGGTGGCTGCGACTTCTGCGGTTTCTCCAAGCATCCGAATCACTTGGGTGCGGACTTTCGACAAGTCTACTCCCAGGTTTTCTAAGACTCTGGCCGCTACTCCTTCACCTTCGCGGATCAGGCCCAGCAGCAGGTGTTCGGTGCCGATGTAGTTGTGTCCGAGTTGGCGAGCTTCTTCGAGGGACAGTTCTAGAACCCGCTTGGCGCGGGGGGTGAACGGAATTTCGACTGCTACGAAGCCGGAACCGCGCCCGATAATTTTTTCGACCTCAATCCGAGCGTCTTTGAGGTTGACCCCCATTGATTTGAGGACTTTAGCTGCAACCCCGGTTCCTTCACCGATCAGACCCAGGAGGATCTGTTCTGTCCCTACGAAGTTGTGACCCAGGCGGCGAGCTTCTTCCTGGGCCAACATGATTACTTTTATTGCTTTTTCTGTGAAGCGTTCAAACATGATTTATTCCCATCACCTGCTGCTATGTGCCCGTTTCGAGGTCACGCTCGCACAACGAGCGTTTGTGTTCGAGTGTTAACTCGTACTGCTTATTCTAGCGCGACACTCCCAACCTATCTGCCGCACTCGGCTGCGGTTGCAGATTCCAGGCTCATGTTGCAGGGTGGCTTTCAACTGGGAAGACCCAAATGGTGGCTGACCTACAACCTCCCCTAGACTGCAAGAAGATTGCTCTTCTCGGCCCGTGCCCAACCTACGACTGCGTATTGATGGATTCTAGCATAATCTTTTTGGCTGTCATGCAGGTGCAAAAGTGATAATTCTCGAAGTACAGGCCGGGTTTTGCACAAAACTTATTAGTTAGATGGGCGATCGATCCCCTAAACTCACCCTTAAGCGGCAGCCCATCTCCCGAATATGTTGGTTTGGGAGGGCGACAGCGAGCTGGGCTTTCTTCATCTAAAATTTTGCCCCCGATTCGTTGAAGATTTGGGTATTCTTCCTGTTGTCAGTTGTGCGATCGCTCCTGATGAATTAGTGAGTGTTGCTACACTCCGAGGGGTTTGGCTCAGACTATACTCTGCACGGTCAAAGACTTTGCTTTAGTAGCAGAGTGCTTTGGTCGTTAACTCGTCTGACTTAAAAGTCTGAAACTTCTATTTTGGAAAAGAATCTAAATCCTGTTTAAGGCGTAGTGAAAGTAAATAATGAACATTAGAAACTTAGATGACTAGGTAGAAAGTACCGAAAATGGATCGATCGAAGTTACAAGTAAATTCCAGGATGCAGCCACAACAACTTCTGCAGCTTCACCAAAATAATTCAATGCAGAACAGCTAGGACGTGTCTACTTTATTCGGCACGGTGAAAGTACCAGTAACGAACGCAACATTTTTGCAGGAGTTCTAATAAATTACATTTAAAACTCAAAACTATCGATCGACCCCTGCCAGTTTTTCTGGTGGAGGCGCTCGCAAATTTGCACTTTCTCAACCGCTAAATATTGCTGAAATTCTGGTTTCTCTATGCCGCTGCGCCACATTACCAGAGCATCTTCTCCGGTGTCTTCGTAGTACCGTTTCCGCCGTCCTGCCTCTTTAAATCCAAATTTTTGGTAAAGAGAAACTGCGGCTAAATTAGATTCCCGTACTTCTAAGGTTGCCCGTTCTAATTGTCTATAGTGAGCCTTTTTTAGTAAATCCCAAAGCAGAGCTTGTCCTAAACCCTGACCTTGAAAGCGAGGATGAATTGCCAAAATTGTAATATGAGCTTCTTCTAAAATTGCCCACAGGCAACCCAAACCGATCAGGGTTGGGGTAAGTTTTGAGTTGGGAGTTGCTGGCGAGGAACTCTCAATACTGAGCGATTTTGAGTTGAGAATGCCGTTCGGCTCGATCGACTTCAGTTCGCTGTCGAATCTTTCTGATTCGCAGTCCCCGGTTTCGGATGCCCACAAACCCAGTAAATCGCTGTTAGGACTGCCTAACTCGCGCCCATAGCCTTCGATCGTCCACAGTCCGCCAAAACAGAGGCGATCGAGTTCGACTGCACTGTTGAGGTCTTCGGCGGCGAGATGTTTAATTTGTAGAAAACGCACGGCTGTAAATTGTACACTGGAAAACACAGTAGCGATTAGCTGTTTGTTGCTAGTTTTGAGTCATGACTCACAAGTCTCCAGACATTAGTCTACTGCCAACGACCAATGACTGCTGATTAATGACTGCCGACTGCTGACTGCTGATTAATGACTGCTGACTAATAACCTAGGATAGTTATTGCGCGATGGTATCAACTCAATCTTTCGGGGTCGAATCGGGACTTAAGTATCTGTCTGAGTCGAAGCCGGCCCTGCAAAATCGATCGCCCAATCAAGAACTGTTACCGCTGACAGCCAGTGTTAACAGCAGCGATCGGTTGGAAATCGGAGGCTGCGAGGTGACAGCTTTGGTGGAGCAATTTGGCTCGCCGTTGTACATTTTAGACGAAGAAACGCTGCGGGCGGCTTGTACGCAGTACCGGGATGCTTTCGGGCGTTACTATCCGGGCGAATCTCAAGTGCTCTATGCTTCTAAAGCTTGGAGTTGTTTGGCAGTTTGCGCGATCGCAGCGGACGAAGGTTTAGGGATAGATGTCGTATCCGCCGGAGAAATCCACACTGCACTGCAAGCCGGCGTCAGTCCCGACAAAATCTACTTCCACGGTAACAACAAGTCCCGCGAGGAACTCCAGCTAGCTGTCGAAAACGGCTGCACTACCGTAGCCGACAATTGGCGGGATTTAGAGACTTTAGCAGAGTTGGGAGAATTGGGTGTCAGCAGCCTCACAGGTGGGCCGACACGAGTTATGGTGCGGTTTACACCTGGAATTGAGTGTCACACCCACGAGTACATTCAGACGGGTCAAATCGACAGTAAATTTGGCTTTGATCCCAACTCGCTCGATCGAGTATTTACTTTCATCAGCCAACAGCCGTCGTTATTTTGCGTGGGAGTACACGCTCACATCGGCTCTCAGATTTTTGAACTGCAACCCCATGACGATTTAGCCGAAGTCATAGTTCAGGCCTTGACAAAAGCACAGAGTTATGGTTTGCCAGCAACAGAAATTAATATTGGCGGTGGGTTGGGCATTCGCTATACTGAAGCGGACGATCCTCCTAGCATTGAAGATTGGGCTCGTACTATTTGCAAGGCAGTGGTAGCAGCTTGCGAGCGGCAGCAATTGCCTTTGCCTAAATTGCTCTGCGAACCTGGTCGATCGCTCGTGGGTACAGCTTGCGTTACAGCTTACACAGTTGGCTCTAAAAAAGTCATTCCGGAAATGCGGACGTATATAGCTATCGATGGCGGGATGTCGGACAATCCGCGTCCTATTACCTATCAATCAGTTTATCGAGTCCTCGCAGCCGGCAAAATGTCTGCTCCCTTAACGGAAATAGTGACAATTGCTGGGAAACACTGCGAATCAGGCGATGTTCTGATTAAAGATGCCAAATTGCCAGAGTGTGGGGCCGGAGATATCCTAGCCGTTCCGGCTACAGGGGCATACAATTACAGCATGGCTTCTAACTACAACCGAGTGCCCCGACCGGCAGCGGTTTTAGTTAGAAATGGGGAAGTTAACACGATTATACAGCGGGAAACTTACCAGGATTTGCTGAGGCTTGACCGCCTTCCTGAACGACTCGGAGCTCAAAAGTTAAAAGTTAAAAGTTAAAAGTTAAAAGAAAGACAATCCATGTTTACTTAGTGATGATTGCCTTTTCACTTTTAACTTTTGCCTTGTTCAGTCACGCGATTAGATTGACACTCCCCGGTCTAAAAACACGGGGATTTTCAGCATATTCCTTATAACAACTGTTCATGGTTCATGGGTTCGAGTGCATCACGGTTCGCGGTTCACAGGCGGTAGCGTTCGATGAACCATGAACAATCAACAATCTGGCTTTGACTTGACCCTCGTTCAGTCCTTATTGATTCAAGGGATCGATATTGGACTGGTTTTTGCCCTTGCGTATTTGGTGCTCGTCATTGTTGGCGAGCGCAGAACGCTGTGGATGGTACGGGGATTTATTATTTTGATGCTGGCGGCGGCGCTGAGCAACTGGGCTGGATTGAGGCTGTTGCACGTTGCCCTCAACAGCTTGGTGACTGGTTCGGCTGTGGCAATGGCGGTAATATTGCAGTCGGAGTTTCGCCGATTTCTGGAACAATTGGGTCGGGGGGAATTTCGGCAATTGTTTGGACGCGATCGCCGACCAAATCCCGAACCGGACAGCGTAATAGATGAAATTGTGGACGCAGTAAAAGAACTTTCGCAAAACCGCACGGGCGCTTTACTAATTATAGAAACAGATTCTCCGATCGACGATCGAGATTTTTCGGTGCCGGGACTAAAGCTAAATGCTGAAGTTTCTAAAGAATTGTTGCAGACAATCTTTCAGCCGCAAACTTTGCTGCACGACGGAGCTGTTTTGATTCGAGGTTCGCGGATCGTGTCGGCGGGGGTAATTTTGCCTTTGTCCGATCGCAGTGCGTCGCGGCAGTTGGGAACCCGCCACCGGGCGGCGATGGGGATTACGGAACGGGTGCAAGTTTGCGTGTGCGTGGTGGTGTCGGAGGAAACGGGTTCTATTTCTTTAGCCCAGATGGGAACTTTAAATCGACCTTTGACTAGCAGCAAACTTAAGGAATTGCTGGAAGCAAAGCTGTTTCCGTCCGAGGGAGAAAGAGTTGTGGCTCCAATTCCGATCGGCAATCTCGGACGCCAGATAGGATTGAAGGGAGTGACGCTATTAAAACGGATACTGCGCCGTTAGTCGGGTAATCGGGAGAAACCATGAGTCAAGGAATTTGCTTGGAAAAGTTGCCGGAGGATCTGCAACAGGAACTACTGCCTAAGCACATAGCAGTGATTATGGACGGGAACGGGCGCTGGGCTAAGAATAAGGGGTTGCCGCGGATTGCGGGGCACCGCCGAGGAGCTAGCACTCTGAAGGAACTGCTGCGCTGCTGCAAAGATTGGGGGATTCCAGCTTTAACGGCCTATGCTTTTTCGACGGAGAATTGGGGGCGGCCGGCCGGAGAGGTCGATTTTTTAATGAGTTTGTTTGAGGGAAAGCTGCGGCAAGAATTGCGGGAGATGGTGGACGAGGACGTGCAAATTCAATTTATGGGGAATTTGCAGGCTTTGCCGAAGTCTTTGCAAGCCGAAATCGAGCGTTCTGTGACGGCCACTCAGCACAATCAGGGGATTTTGTTTACGGTGGCGACGAATTACGGGGGGCGTCAGGAGATTGTACAAGCTTGTCGGGCGATCGCCACTCAGGTGAAAGAGGGCAAGTTGCAGCCGGAGGAGATTGATGAGGTTTTATTTAAACGCTATTTGTATACTGCTGATGTTTGTGACCCGGATTTACTGATCCGGACGAGCGGGGAAATGCGGTTGAGCAATTTTCTACTATGGCAAATGGCTTATTCCGAAATTTACATTACTGAGACGCTGTGGCCGGATTTTGATCGATCGGAGTTTCACCGCGCTTTGTCTACTTATCAGCAACGCAACCGCCGATTTGGCAAAGTCTAACGATTTTGGATTTTAGATTTTAGATTTTTTGGTTGATTTTTCAGTTTCCAAGTAGGTGTGGATTCTGAGGGAGCATCTCCATGAAAGTAAAAAACGTTTTTACGCCACCTGCCAGCGACCTGCCCAGCAAAATACAGCAAGCGTCCCACTCGCAATCCCATGTAAATGCTTGCACGGTTAATGCTTTTTACCTGGATTCCCCATCTAAAATCTCATACCAATTTCACTCATCTCCCTCTCAACATAACAATTTTAGATTTGAGATTGGAGGACAAATCTCAAATCTAAAATCTAAAATCTAAAATCAAATTAGGGACCGGAGAAAACGGCCGCTTCAATGTCCTGACGTGAGAGGGAGTATTTGAATGCTCGCTGAATGTCTTGGCCGTCGGCTCCAGCATCGATGTAGCGGACGGTGAGTTGGTCAATATCGAGAGAGAGTTCTGCTTTCCATGTAAGTTGCTCGATCTGCCAGCAGTGAAGTTCTCGCCGATCTTGCTGGCAGCCGCGGCTTTTGAGCCACTGCTCGATTTCCGGGAGTGGATGGTTGTACAAAGGAGTGTCAGCGGAAGGAAGAGTCATGGGATTTTAGATTTTAGATTTTAGATTTTAGATTGGGGATTTCGGATTGAGAATTTCCGATTTTAGATTGGAGATTTGAGATTTGAGGCTTTAATTGCCGCGAATTAAGCCGATCGCGATCGCGAGTACCAAACATCCGATTAAGCTAGCTCCCATGATAAACAGAGCGAACATTTCTCCGGGGGAAAGAGGCCGATCAGTAGGATCTAGGTAAGCGGAGTTGTAAGTTTTTTTGTCAGCTCCCGAAACCGGAGTATTGAAGCCTGGGGGTTGCCCAATCACGTTCTGGCGAGAATAGCCTATTTTGAGGTCGTAGGCGAGGCGACGTTCTGGGTTGCTGAGGGTGGCGTAGGCGTTGTTGAGCTGCTGAAATTTGGCGGTGGCGACTGCGGGCGGCAGCTCGGTGGTATCGGGATGGTAGAGTTTGCTCAGTTCCCGGTACGATCGCCGAATTTCGATCGCTGAGGCTGAAGGATGCAGCCCTAACAAGCTGTAATGAGTCGAACCCAAGGGGGTTTTTCCGGGTATTTTTTGACTTTTGTTTTTTGCAGTTGCCTCGTTTCCTGCCACCGAAGCCCCTCTCTGCCTATTGTTAATAATATTTGGTTATTTTAGCGGAAATCTGAAGGAAGAGGAATTAACCGCAGAGGGCGCGGAGAACGCAGAGGGAAGAGGGAAGAATTCTAAATTCTCCCGTTCTTTGGCTATTTCTGCTGTCACGCGGTTTTTTATTCTTTATTGGGGTTGACTTTTTCGGAGGAATGTGAATTGACTAGGGCTAGCACTGGAGCGTCGGTGGGTTCTGGTCGATCGATACTGTGTTCGCCGTCGGTGGGAAGTGGGCAAGAAATCAGTTCTGTGACGATGCGATCGCCCAGAGCGTCTTCCCAATCCTGCAACTGTTCTCTGGCTTTGATCGGTGTATTGAGAGCCACGTCTACGCCCATTTGCTGAAGGTTGAGGCTGTGGGCTGTCGATCGGCGGTTTACCCACTCCACCAGCCAAACGCTCAATCCGACTGCTGCCATCAAAGGCAAGACAATCCGGTAATCGCGGGTTAATTCAAACATCAACAGGATGGCTGTCAGCGGCGCTCTGGCGCTGCCGGCGAGGACGGCGGCCATTCCCACCATGGCGTAGGCGGGAGGGCCGGCGACTCGATCGCTCATTGCCGGCAGCATTTCCAAGAAGAGCCCGTAAGCCGAACCCAGGGAAGCTCCCAAAAACATCGCCGGAGCGAAGATGCCGCCCACTAAACCGCTGCCGAGGCTGATTGCTGTCATCGCCAGTTTGACAAACAGCAGCAGCAGCAGCAAAGGCAAGGAAAATTTAACATCTTGGAGCATTGCTTGGACTGTTTCGTAGCCGACACCCAAAATTTGAGGCAATTGCAGGGCGACTAAGCCGACGCAGGCCCCGCCGACGATCGGGTGAAGCGGCCGGGGCACTCGTCCGAGCCAAGCAAATCCTCGGAGTTTTCCTTGAAAACAGCGATCGGCCAATTGAATTGCTTCTGTGTAGACTAGAGACACTCCGCTCGCCAAAAGTCCCAATCCCATGTACAAAGGTAGTTCTAGGGGGCTGCGGACATCGTAAACCGGCAACGCAAAAGCCGGCTGAGCTCCCAAGCAGATTTGAGCGATGAGCGCCGAAACTACGGCGGAGAGCAAGACAACGCTGACTGAGGAAGTGGCGAAGGTGCTGCCGAGCACGACTTCTAAAGCAAAGAACACTCCGGCAATGGGAGAGTTAAACCCGGCAGATAAACCCGCAGCAGCTCCGGCGCCCAGGAGCAAGCGCTGCCGTTCAGGGGAGAGCTGTAAGACTTGAGCCAGCAGCATTCCGAAGTTGGCGCCGATTTCGACGCTGGGGGCTTCCGGGCCGAGGGAGGCGCCGGTGCCGAGGGAAACTGAGGCTGCCACCATTTTGGTGATGGGTTTAAGGGGGGAGAGTTCTTGCAGGCCGCGGGTGGCTGCAATTAAGGAAGACATATTCGGGCCAAAGTCCCGAAACCGCCAGCGCATCAGCCCGATGATGACTCCGCCGAAGGTGGGAATGCAGGCTAGCGTCCAAGAGCCTTTCGACGCGATCGCCCCCATGAAGTCTTCCAGCATCAGGCTGTGGATGAAGTGGATGAGGTAGTGAAACGTGACGACGCCTGCGCCCGTAACTCCCCCGATGACTAGGGAGAGGATGAGCAAGAGGGTTTCTGGGCTCGGGTGCAGGCGATTGAATAGCGGGCTTAGGCGGGAGGCTTGGGGAGTTGCTGCGGTTGGCCCGGGTGGCGGCAGATCCACAGGATGGGTGGCTCTCATTTAGCGGTTAATTCTTCCGTGAGGAGTTATATAATTATTACAATTTATTTCTTATTTTCATTTTGAGTTATTTTACGGGAATTGACAACTTAATTAAGGCCTATTTTAGGGAAATTTTTTGGGCTGACCACTGGGGTGGAATGACTGATTCTGAGGAGCGGCGGATTTGGCGTGATTGTATGCTAAGTTACATTCAAACTTAGATATACTCTGGCGATAATGCTAATCAACTATATTTACCCTGTGGGTGGTTAGGCCGATCGCATCAGTGAACTACCAATATCATATAACTCAGTAAAAAACAACTTTCAAATTAAAGAAGTGGCGATTTGAGATTTTACCTTACAACCACAAATCTCAAATCTCCAATTTTAAATCCCTCGCTCGCGCCTACTATCACATGGGTTGTTGAGTGGGCGGAATTCTTGGTCTGGGTTTAGCGATCGACATTAGCGGATCGCCGATGGTGGCGACTTTCCAGGGAGGGGATTCTAGCTGGCGTGCTGCGATTAAAAAGGGTGAGCCTCGCTTCAGGCGATCGACCATTAATTTAGGTGGAATAAAGGCAGATAAAAAAGGTTCGTTGACGCTGCCAATATATGCGTAAGCACCATTTTCTAGCCACCTTCCGGCAACCGTGTTGTTGTCATCTGGGGCGGCTGCTGACCAACTGTGGATCATGTGGATTGCTGCGGGAAATAGGAGTTTTGGTATGTCCTCAACTGAAGCGTCGCCGTTGCCGACTTGGAATGATTTGGGATAGCCTTTGGAATTCATTAATATTAAGTCAAATGTCCACGGTTTTGAGGCTAAACTCCGCCACTTTTCCAGACTAGATTCTGGTTTCTGCACTACTTCGACATTCAAACCTATGGTTTTTAGTCCGCTAGCGGCGACCTCCATTTCATATTTCGCCCAATTTCCTTCCTTGGGGTAACTGTCATAAAGCATGGCGGTTTCGGTATCGAGAAATATGGCACACATGGCTTGATAGATCGATCGTACCTCGGAACCGTAAATCCAGCCGACAGCCGCCCAGCGTTCGCCGTTCGGGTGCCGTCCCAAACCGTCGGTAACGGCTAGTTGTTCGTCTGGTTTTTCAGGAGATTGATATTTGACTGCTAGTTGGCGTACAATAGTTATTGTGTCGATCGGGTCGGCGAGTTGAGAGTAAAAATATCCGGTTGATTCGACAGCTTTTTTAATTGCTGTTTGCAGAGTTTTCCACTGTGTGTTATTGAGGGTATCGTTTGGTTTTCCGAAGTTGCCTTCTAGAAATACTAAAGGTTGGCCGTGAGCGGCTGCTAAGGCAACTGCTGCTGAGCGTGCGGGGTCGTTTTCTGATGTGATTACTACTCCTGGGGGCTCCCAGCCGAGTTGCTTCCATTGTGCTTTTAAGGTTTGAGTATCGGTGGCCTTCCAAGCTGCTGCTGAGGCGTTCAGCATTAATTGTTGGAGTTTTTGATTTTTTGGCAGTTGCTGTTTGATGCTTGGCAAACGCACTATTTCTTCGGGTTTAAAGCGCTGCAAAAACATGGGCGCATATTTTTTGTCTTCAATGAGAATAGGCCAGTTTCCTTTGAGATTCCATTTTTGGATGGCTGCTAAGAATGTGGCTTCGTCGGGTACTAAAATTACGCGGTTGACTGTTGGTATATTGTCGCGAACGATGGCTGCTCGGATGCCTGTTTGAATGGGCCAGGGTTCTTGTTTGGCTGAGGCGGGAAGTTGAAAGGGTTTTTTGAGAAAGCTGCACGCTGTTAATTGCTGTGATAAGCATAAAAATAGTGTTAATGCTAGCAGTAGAATTTGTATTTTTTTGTTATATTTCATTTTTTAGCCGCAGATTGAAGCAGATTAACGCGGATTAACGAGATGCAGAGGGGATGTGTTAATAGATTCCGGGAATTAGTTTTTTGACTCGCTGGCTGTATTCTGAATAGGCTGGATATTTTTTTGTTAACCAGGCTTCTTCGCGATTGGCTTTGATGTCGAAAAATATTATTAATAGTGCGCTGGCTATTAAGTGGGATATGCTCATTTGAAAAAGTGTCCAGCCGAGGGCTGCTAAAATTAAGCCGCTGTATAATGGATGCCGCACTATTCCGTAAATGCCTGTTTGGACTAATTCTCCGTCTTCTCTGGGATATGGTAAAGGTGTGAGGTTTTTTCCTAAGTCTATCAATCCTTTGATGATGAAAATTAATCCGGTTAAGCCTAGAATACTGGCCATAAACCAGATAATATAAAGTAAGTGGGTTGATTGAATTTTTAATCCTGGCAGTTGATAAACTGGTAAGATTACAAATCCTGTGAGCAATCCTCCTTGAAGCAAAACTAAATATTCGCCGCGGCTGTTATTGCGCCAGCCTTCGCGCGTGAAGCCCCAGTCAGTTAAAATTTTCATAATAGAAGGAAGAAGGGAGAAGAAAGTGAACTGTAGGTTGGGTAGAGTGAAGTAAAACCCAACCTACGGTGAACAGCGAACAGTCAACAGTCAACAGTCAACAATTAACAAATTTATTCTCGCCAGGGACGAGTCATTAATTCTAGTTGGTTAACTTCATCTTCGCTCAAATTCCAGCCTAATGCCCCTGCATTTTCTTGGGCTTGTTTGGCGGTTTTGGCGCCGGGAATGGGGATGACTCCGTTTTGGCATATCAACCAGTTGAGGGCTACTTGGGCGGGGGTGCGATCGCGCTTTCTGCCCATTTTCCGCAGGGTAGACATGACTAATTCAATTTTTTCCAGGCCGCTTTTGCTGAAGCGGGAGTCCATTTTGCGGGCTCCTGTAGGTTGTTCTTGGGCTGTGTATTTGTCGGTAAGCAATCCTTGGGCTAAGGGGCTGTAAGCTAAAATTGTGACTCCCAATTCGCGGGCTGCACTCACAATTCCTTGTTTTTCTACTTGCCGCGACAGCAAGGAGTAACGGACTTGATTTGTTGCTAGGGGAACGCCTTTTGCTGCTAGTATTTTGTGGGCTTGCCGCATCTGTTCTACTGAATAGTTGCTGACTCCTACTGCTTGAATTCTGCCTTGTTTTACTTCATCCGCTAAGGCGTTCATCAGGGTTTCTTGACTCAATAAAAAAGTGAAGGGCCAGTGCACTTGGTAGAGGGCTATTTGTTCTACTTGCAAGCGTTTTAAGCTGGCACTCAAAGCGTCGGAAACTGATTTTCCTGTAATCCGCCAAGGTACGGGGCCGAATTTGGTGGCTATTTGCACGGGTTGGGTGGTTTTTTTGAGAAACTGCCCCAGTAATTCTTCTGACAAGCCGTTACCGTAGACTTCGGCTGTGTCGAAAAAGTTGACTCCGCTGTCTAGGGATGTTTTGAATGCTGCTTCGACTTCGGCGGCGCCGTAGTTGCTGCCGTAGTTCCAAAATAGTTTGTCGCCCCAAGCCCAAGTTCCGACGCACAGGGGAATGACGGCTGGGCCATTTTGTCCTAGGGTAATGGTTGTCACGGTTGGTAAATCCACAATTCTTTATTGTCTATTATTTTTCTATAAATAGTCGCGATCGATCTTCTAGCCGGGGGAGGAAACGCGGCTGGTGGCGAGTATGTCAGTTACTATAAATTCAAATGCTGTGTTTATTTGAATAGCTATGTCGATCGACCGTTTGCCAGATTCAAGATTAACAGATTCCGCGACTGCTGCTCTCAAGAGAGTTTCCCTCCTGACTATGTTCCGGTTGGGTTTGTTTCAGATGGGATTGGGCATGATGTCGATTTTGACGCTGGGGGTGCTCAATCGCGTCATGATTAAGGAGTTGGCGATTCCGGCTACTGTGGTGGCGGGTACGCTGGCGATGCACCAGTTTGTCGCCCCGGCTAGGGTGTGGTTTGGGCAAATGTCTGATGCTAAGCCTTTGTTTGGCCATCACCGCACGGGTTATGTGTGGGTAGGAAGCGTTTTGTTTGTGATTTCTGCTTTTTTGGCGGTACAGGTGATGTGGCGCTTGGGCGGCAGTTTGGAGGCTGTGGGGTGGACTACTCCTACTTACGGTTGGGTGGGTTTGTTGGGTTTGATTTTTGGGCTTTACGGTATTGCTATTTGTTCGAGCTCGACTCCTTTTGCTGCTTTGTTGGTGGATGTTTCGGATGAGGAGGATCGCTCAAAGTTGGTGGGTGTGGTGTGGTCGATGCTGATGGTTGGTATTATTATCGGGGCGATTATTAGCAGCGGTTTGCTGAAGCAAATTGATGGGGATGTGTCGCGGGAAGTATTGCAGGCTTCGATTAACGGTTTGTTTGTGAAAGTGCCGGCGCTTGTTTTATTTTTGGTGGGGATTGCGACTTTTGGGGTTGAGAAAAAGTATTCGCGGTACAAAGTGCGATCGTCGGCAGTGAATCGAGAAGATAAAATTACTCTGGGAAGTGCGCTGCGGATTTTGACTGCTAGCCGCCAAACCGGTTTGTTTTTTACTTTCCTGCTGATTATGACAATTTGCTTGTTTATGCAGGATGCGGTTTTGGAACCTTACGGCGGGGAAATTTTTAAGATGGAGATTTCGGAAACTACTCGCTTAAATGCTATTTACGGTACTGGTACTCTGATCGGTTTGAGCGCTACTGGTTTTTTAATTGTGCCGCGAATTGGCAAGCAAAATACGATTAGGTTGGGCTGTTTGTCGGTGGCTGCTTGTTTTGGTTTAATTATTTTATCTGGATTTACAGGAAATCCAATTGTGTTTAAGTCGGCTTTAATGTTGTTTGGTTTAGCTTCGGGAATTACGACGACTGGTGCGCTGAGTTTGATGTTGGATTTGACTGCTGCAGAAACTGCTGGCACTTTTATTGGCGCTTGGGGTTTGTCGCAGGCGATGGCGCGTGGTGTGGCGACGGTTAGCGGCGGTGCTATTTTGGATTTGGGCAGAAGTTTGTTTGGGGTGCCGATGTTGGCTTATGGATTGGTGTTTGCTGTGCCGGCGGTGGGTATGATTCTGGCTGTTTGGTTGTTGGGTAGGGTCGATGTTGGGGAGTTTCAGGATAATGCTAAAAGTGCGATCGCCACTATTCTTGAAAATGAATTAGACTGATGTTTTGTCAGTTGGTCGGTGTCAGTTGTCAGTTGGCCTGTGGCAGTTGTTAGTTCCACTACTCAATAACCAATAACTAATAACCAATAACTAATGACTAATTTTTGGGATTCTATTTTAAGTTTTGCACGACGGGTTACTGTCGAGAAAGTCGGACAGAAGTTGTTGCAAGATTTCGGTTCCGTGCAAGCGGATGAGAAGGATGACGGCAGTTTGGTTACGAAATCCGATAATTGGGCGGATGCGGAGATTAGAAGTGCGATCGCATCTGCTTTTCCCACTCACGGGATTTTAAGTGAGGAAGGCGAACAGGTTTTCCCCGATACTGAATGGTGTTGGGTTGTTGATCCTTTGGATGCTACAACTAATTTTGCTAGGGGAATTCCGATTTGGGGTATTTCTTTGGGTTTGTTGTATCGCGGAACTCCGGTTTTTGGCTACGTGCATTTGCCGCCAATTAATCAGTCTTTTCACGGTTTTTGGGCCCCTGATTTTGCGGGCGGCGTGTTTGACAATATGCCTCAAGGTGCGTTTTTAAACGGGCAGCACATTCGGCCGACTGCTGATAAAATGAGCGGCAATCATTTTTTTAATTTGTGTTCGCGGAGTGTGGGAATCGGGCCTCATCTTCCGAGTAAAGTTCGGATGTTGGGCATGGCTAGTTACAATTTTTTGACTGTGGCTTCGGGTGTGGCTATGGGAGGGGTGGAAGCGACTCCGAAAATTTGGGATATTGCGGGGAGTTGGGTAATTGTGAAGGCTGCTGGTGCGGTTTGGTTGCCGCTGGAATCCCAGGGTATTTTTCCACTGGAAGTGGGGAAGAATTACGGTAGGATTTCTTATCCAACTTTGGTGATGAATCGGCAGGAGTTGGTGTCGGTGTTTTTGCCGTTTGTGGAGGCTTGGAAGAAGAAAAAAATGGGGTGATTTGTGTGAAGCGAAGCTATGCCGTAGGAAATCGAACAATTATTAAATAAAACTGCAGGGCAGGCGTGACGGAGGAGTCTCCCACGCCTGCCGTGCTGTTTGGAAGAAATATACCGACCGATGACCGATGGTTCAAGTATGCCTACTCTCGTCTATTTCTGCCAATCTGCGATCGGGTGGTTTTGTTTTACGTCGATCGGGTGATGCGGTGCTGGTACAATTTGTGGTAATTCTTGAACTCGCTATTATATCTGAGAAATAAAATTATACCCGTTTTCAAGTAGAGGCACAAGGGAAAATAGATTTACTGCGGTGTTGGAAAAAGTAGATGAGTGGTATGGCTAGGTCGAAGAGTTAGCCTGTGGGAAGATACAAGGATAAACTTTGGAAGCAACTCGGAAAAGTCTGCGGTTGGCGATCGAACTAATCTCGATACCACAATTTCAGGGATTCACCAGACGGATGATTTTCTAAGTGCAATTCTCAAGCGCGACTACTCGTTTTAGCAGGTGCTGAGTCGGGATATCCGGTGAATGTCATGTTAATTTGGGGGTGAGAATAACAGTCAATCGAGTCCGATCGTAGCAATTGGGCGACACGATCGCACTTGATGCAGCCAGCCAAATAACAGATGCTGGGATTGGGACACAACATTGCTGTGTCCCAACTGCAAAATGAGTTTATTGCTTCAGGCGATTAATTTCGACAGCACATTAGACAACTTAGCACCGAGATTTTCAACAGAGTCCTGCTGTTTGGGATCTTTCATCGTACCGTCAGCATTAAATGCTTCAAAAGCTTGGGGAATTGCTTTCTGATCGGGGAGTACCAATACGTTAATATTTCCCAGGATAGATCGCAAATGAACCAATCCCCGCAAACCGCCGATTCCGCCTGGGGAAGCACTCATAATTACCGCTACTTTGCCAGTAAATGCCACCAATCCCGGTTCACCCGGTGCTGGGCGCGATACCCAATCGATCGCATTTTTCAACACAGGCGTAATTGAACTGTTATACTCAGGGGAAGCTATCAAAAACCCGTCATGCGCTACCATCAATTCCTTCAATTGCCGAGCATTTTCTGGCATTCCCTCTTTGGCTTCTAAATCTTCGTCAAATAGCGGCATGGGTAAATCGCGCAAATCTAAATATGTAACTTCTGCACCCGCCGCCGTAGCCCCAGCCGCCGCAACTTTTACCAGCAGTTTGTTATAGGATGCTTCGCGGGTACTTCCGGCAAATGCAAGTATTTTTGGTCTGTTTGTCATTGATTTTTTCCTGCTTATTGTTTCCGCGTGTAATTGTACTATTTCGAGTGATTCCAAACAAAGTCAGCAATGGGTTTATCTGCCGACAAAACAGGATTGTCACTGGAATTGAGTAAAACCGATCGCATTTTTACATTCCCGACTCCCAAACGCCTCTCGACGCGACTGGGAATGCCGTAACCGTAAATAATGTGTCCTTTCCCCGCCAACACCACAACTTGATAGTCGGGGTTTGCTTTGACGAATTCAGCTATTTTTTCCGCCATAGTTTCGTCCCACAAAACTTGGGCTTGCAAGAATCTTTCAAAAGCCGTACTATTTCCCTGTGCTGCCTTTTGGTGTTGCTGGTAAACTTCTAGCAGCAGTTGCCGATATTCGGCGTTGTCGGTGCGAATTTCGGATATTGGGGGAATGTGCTTTTTTTCCTCGGCTGTGAGGCTTTCTAAACCTTGACTGGCAACTTTTCTCGTTACTTCGGATGGTGTATTTAAGGCGAGGACAGGTAGTTGATTTTCTTTGGCAAACCGCAAAATGGGGGCGTAAGATTCCCAGGGAAAACGCCATCTGCGATCGTACTCTGTTTGCTCGACTAATTGCTCTTCAGTCAGTTTACCTGCTAAGTAGTTGTCGATCGCGCTTTGAAAGGGACGCTGAAACATTTCCATCGCGATCGCAATTTTCCGATTTTGCTGCTGCATTTCTCGGATAATCGCCAGTTGAGCTTGGTGATCTTCCGCGCTATCGTGGGTTTCACCCAGATACACGACTTTTGCCTTCACCAACTGTTGCATAATCTCTTGGTTAGTGTAAGTTTGCCCAGGTTGAGGGTTCGCCGTCGTTTGCGCTGTTACTGCACTGCTGCACAGCAGGAAGAGACCGAGCGATAAGGCGCACAGTTTGATGAGTTTGGTTGTTTTCATACAGATATTATGCCGTTTCTCGCAGCAGCAAGCACAGCCGAACTCTACTATTTTAGCTGAGCAGCTAGAAAGCTCAATGCTTAATTTAACTTCATAATTATCCGCAGTTACTTCTAAAAATGTAAAGTTTAGTTGCAGGTACTTGCGCTTCTAAAAGAAGGTGCTAAATTAATAATATGAAGCGAACAAAAAGCTTCTCTGACAGATACAACCTCTAGATACCACAGCGAAGTTCACAATAGAATCTAAGGAGTAAAAACGCTGTTTAATCTCACATCTGTCTCATCAAAAAACAATAGCAGCACCCACCAACAAAGCTGATACTTCCTCAACTAATTAGAGGGGAGCAATGCAACTGAATCCGAGGATTATTGCAACTCCACATCGAAGTTGAAAAAAGAGGAAATCACTCGGTAAATATGGCTGGGTGCTGTTGTTGTTAAAAGAAATTTTCGGTTTGTGATGTTTTTTTTCAGTAGAGGCAGAGCCTCTAGATATGCGTTACCGGGCAGAGCCGGGTAACGAGCATAAAAGGAGAAAAACTAGAAAATTACTGGAAAATTGTCTCGTCTTCCTTCCGCCACGCGGGATCGACGATACAAATAAATATTAGGGGCTCCGTGCCACAGTTGTAAATAAACTGCTTGGCGTTTGGGGGAATGTAAACTGCATCTCCGGCTTCCACGAATTGATTTTCGTCATCGATGTGCATTTCTCCAACGCCGCTGAGGATGTAGTAAACTTCAGAAGTAGTCAGGGAGTGCAGCGCAGAAGTTTGTCCCGGTGGCAAAGTGGCGTGGGCTAAACTGTAACGCAAATCCACAGCTTGTTTGTCTGGATGCAGCAATTCTCGAAGTTGAGTACCGTAGCCAGCAATAAACTCGTCGCAGGCATTTAGCTTTTAAATTAGCATTCTTTCCGCACTCCTTAAAATCTCTTTACCACAACTTAAGTTTAATTGAAAGAGCCAGAGATGTTAAGAAATATGTAAAGCGGCGGCCGGATTTTTTAACCGTAAATTCCCGAATGCCCTCGATAATCAGGACAGTCGATCGCATCTTCAGATAAAGCTATAGTAGGCTGAACGGGACACTTGAGGTGGTAGTCGCCGGTGAAAAATACGCAGTTAGCACAAGGGATTTGGTGCATCCGCTGAGCTCGACGCAGGGAGTCGGTGACAGCACGCCCGACACTCAAAAAAAGCAAAAAAACTAAACCCCAGGCGGACACAAAACACAGCGGGACTAAAATAGGCTGTATTGCCTTGAGCAAAAAGTAAAGCATAGCAAGAAAATTTAGCGGTATAAGCCACACATACATTACAGTAGTGGAATTGCCGATCGATCGAGCAAAAAGTTTAGAATCCTTTACAGCTCGATCGAGAAACCGGGCAATTATGGCATGATAAGGAACAGTCCTTAAATAAAATTAGAGGAAATCAGTTATGACTCTGCGATTAGGCGATACAGTTCCCAACTTTACCCAAGCTTCGTCCGAAGGCGAAATCAATTTCTACGACTGGGCTGGGGATAGCTGGGTCGTGTTGTTTTCTCACCCGAAAGACTATACTCCAGTTTGCACCACAGAACTCGGTGCAGTGGCCCGTCTAAAGTCTGAATTTGAAAAGCGGGGCGTCAAAACCATTGCCCTCAGCGTCGATGATGTGGATTCTCACATGGGCTGGATTAAAGATATTGAGGAAACTCAAAACGTCACCCTCAATTATCCGATTTTAGCAGATGGCGATCGTAAAGTCTCCGACATTTACGATATGATCCATCCTAACTCGCTGAATAACTTAACAATCCGCACAGTTTTTGTGATTGACCCGCAAAAGAAATTGCGTTTGAGCATTACTTATCCGGCGAGCACTGGTCGGAATTTTAATGAGATTTTGCGAGTAATTGATTCCTTGCAACTTACCGACAAATACAGCGTTGCGACTCCGGTTGATTGGAAAGACGGCGACGATTGCGTCATCGTACCTTCGATTACCGACCCGAAAGAGTTGGAAGAGAAATTTCCTAAAGGTTATACGCCGATTAAGCCTTATTTGCGGATGACTCCTCAGCCGAATAAATAGGTTTAACATTTCTGGACGCAGAACCTAATTATGTAAGGTGTGCAGTGCACACCTTACCTCTAGAATTCGCGTGTCAAACCAGCTTGTAGTTAGGACTTGAGTCCTTAATAAGGATTTTTGATGGCTAAAGTCCTCACTACAAACAAAGAAATTGTGCAATCTTGTGTAAACACTTTAGATTTGAGGAAAGGCAAAATGCTGTCATCAACAATTGTGTTGCGAATACCGCCCAAATTGCAAATGACAGACGACGAGTTTTTCGAGTTCTGTCAAATCAATAGTGAGTTACGCATTGAACGCAACAAATCGGGAGAATTGCTAATTATGCCTCCTACTGGTGGAACAACAGGAAATCGCAGCGGTAGCGTCTTTGGAGAGTTGTATATTTGGGCCGGGCAAGATGGAACCGGTATTTGTTTTGACTCCAGTACGGGATTTAAGCTTGCAATGGGTGACAAGTCTCCAGATGCCTCGTGGATTAAACTGGAACGGTGGAATGCTTTATCTCAAGAACAGCAAGATAAATTCGCACCTATTTGCCCCGATTTTGTAGTAGAACTCAGGTCGGCTTCTGACAATCTCAAGCCATTGCAAGACAAAATGCAAGAATATATGAGAGAACCGGGAGTGCAGTTAGGCTGGTTAATTGACCGCAAAAATCGCAGAGTTTATATTTACCGTCCCGGTTTGCCAGAGGAATGTTTGGAGAATCCGGCTACAGTTAGCGGCGACCCCGTTTTGCCGGGATTTGTACTCAATATGAGCAAGATTTGGTAGAACTGGTAGCAATAAATATCAACTTATTGTAAAAATTAATAATAGGATGCAAATAGGCAAAAAATATGGATATCAAAAACGGCTTTGTAGGCACAATCGGCAACACACCACTAATTCGCTTAAATAGCTTCAGCGATGAAACTGGCTGCGAAATTCTCGGTAAAGCAGAGTTTCTCAATCCCGGCGGTTCCGTTAAAGATAGGGCTGCTTTATACATCATCAAAGATGCAGAAGAAAAAGGCTTGCTGAAACCGGGCGGCACTGTTGTTGAAGGTACTGCCGGCAATACTGGCATCGGTTTAGCCCACATTTGCAACGCTAAAGGTTACAAATGTTTGATCGTGATTCCCGATAACCAATCTCAAGAAAAAATCGATGCTTTGAAAACCTTGGGCGCTGAAGTTCGGACTGTTCCCGCTGTCCCTTACAAAGACCCGAATAATTATGTCAAATTGTCGGGAAGATTGGCTTCGGAAATGGAGAATGCAGTCTGGGCAAATCAGTTTGACAATTTAGCCAATCGCCGAGCTCATTACGAGACTACTGGCCCGGAAATTTGGGAACAAACAAACGGGAAAATAGATGCTTGGGTAACAGCTACCGGTACCGGCGGCACTTTTGCTGGGGTAGGAATGTTTTTGAAAGAAAAAAATCCTGCTGTGAGAATTGTCTTGGCAGACCCGATGGGCAGCGGGCTTTACAGTTATTTCAAAACTGGGGAAATTAAGACCGAAGGTAGTTCGATTACGGAGGGAATTGGCACCACCCGCATCACTGCAAATATGGAGAATGCCCCGGTAGATGACGCCATCCAAATTCACGATACTGAAGCTGTCCGGGTGATTTACCAACTGCTGAGGAAAGAAGGGCTGTTTATGGGCGGTTCTGTGGGGATTAATGTGGCGGCGGCCGTGGCTTTGGCGAAGCAAATGGGGCCAGGACATACGATTGTTACGGTACTCTGCGACGGCGGGGCTCGGTATCAGTCGCGTTTGTTCGATCGACAATGGTTGGCTTCCAAAGGCTTGTCACCAGATTAATCCTAGGGTGCGCTGAATTCTTAAGCTGTCCCGCATCTAAATTGTATTTTTCGGGCGGGCGGGACACCCCACAATAATTTTATCCAACTCTACTCATTACCAGGCTCTGCCTCGAATTTTCCTCTGCAAGCAAGGCTCTTTCTCTGGAAATCTGTTCTCCGGCTCTGCCTGGGAACCAGTTAAAATTCGAGTATATATGGCCACACCTACCCGCATGATAAAAAAATATCAGAGATGTAGCAGATTGTCAAGTAAAAAAACATGAAAATAACAGAATCTTCTAGGCAAGTTCTTGTTTGCCAAAACCGCACTTGTCGCAAGCAAAATTCACCAAAGGTACTGGCAGCTTTTCAGAAATTGTCGCCATCAGAAGTTGAAGTTGTTGCTAGCAGTTGTTTGGGACAGTGCGGCAACGGGCCGATGGTGTTGGTGCTGCCAGAAGAGGTTTGGTACAATGGTGTTTGCCCTGAAGAAGTTGCGGCCATAACTGAGCAACATTTGCGGGGAGGAAAGCCGGTGGAGAGGATGCTTTATCGCAAGTTTCACCGACTTTCTAATTAGTCGATCGCCCGCCTTTAAAATTCTTCGGCAAACAACCGGCGGAGAATTTCCGTGACTTCGGCGCAAAATCTGGCGTCGAGTTCGATCGCCAAGCGATCGACACTGCTGGAACCGCCTACAGGTTTTTCTGCCCGCAAAGTCATGGCTAAAGTTCTGAGTTTTGCCGGCTTTCCCGCCGCCTTCGGCCGCTCGTCAACAAACCGCACTAAAGCCACATAAACTGTTTCTAGGGTTCCCCTGATCGAGCTGAGTCCGTAACCCAATTTTGAGATAATAACTGGAGAAGTGATGAGGCTATCCATCCCCAAAGTTTTAATTGCTACGTCCACATATCGAGCGCTGTCATGTCCCATTGCTCTGACAATGCTTTCTAAGCTGTTCCACTGAGATGCTTTCATGCGCGATCGCTGTTCGATGTGGAAGTGCCATCCTAACATGGAAATTAGCCTGGTCAAGTCATAAGCAGATACGGAATTTTTTTGTTTGGTGCTATTTACTGCGGCACTTAAAAGCACTTGTTTTTTGGTGAGATCGAATATTTTTGGGTTGTTGAGATAAGGAATTTCGCCGTAATCGCCGCGAAAAATTAGCTCGTTATTGCCAGTAGCGCTTTTCAGCCATTGCTCTAGTCCTATGCGAGTATCGAAGCGTTTGAACATCGCAGCTAAGGAGTTTGAACTTGCTATAGTGGAGGCATAGTTAACCATGTCTTTTGCTACGTCGTAAAAGTAAAAATCGTGTTTTTGCCCGTTGCCATCTCTAACAACGCAGTTGTCAATGTCGCAGTCGGGATATTTGCTATTTATTTGACTGACGATATTAAGGAGTGCGATAATTTTAGTGGCACTCCACTGCTCAGCATTGGTAAGTGCGTTTTTTCCCAGCCACTGCGCCTGAATTTTGCCCTCTACAAAAGTACCAATGCAAACGCAGGCTTCTTTGATGTCTGCGTGGAGGAAACTTAAAGCTTGAGAGTTAATTTGAGGTAGTTCTCCCAGGCTGGGAAATGGGGTAGGTTTGAGGGGATTATTGGGGCCGGGAATAGAGCTAATTACTTTTAAGCCGTCGGGTTTCTGTTTGAGATAATCGGGATAGTTTTTAATTTCTTGTTGGTAAGGGGATTTTTCAATTCCCCGGTCTAAAAAAGCTAGTTTGTTGATGTTAGCTTTGGCATCTATTTCCATTTGGAGGTAGTTTTTGTAGATGCGCGCTCGGTCTTTTGCGAGTTCGAGGGAGGTGAGGTTCATGATAATATTTGGCAGTTTGTTACGAATAAGTAAATCACTATACTAGGATTTACGCAAACAAACCGGGTTGCTGTGCAAAATTTTGGGTTGGGCAACGAAAAATTAATGAAGAAATCGGCCTTCAGAGAGTAACTGCGTCCAGGACTATATATCAATGGCACTGAAAAAGTGAACTCAAAAAAATCTGTAAGGCAATATATATATAGATCATTGCCTTACAAACACAA
>NZ_JAUBUI010000190.1:0-2330 GCF_036705385.1 Microcoleus sp. B3-A4
ATAGCTCAGTGCCAGGTTAATAATAAATTAAAGCTCTTTTCCCGCAACAACGGAAAAGGGCTTTAGTTTTTTGGGGATTTACAGGTGTTTATAATATGACAAGTGCGTAAGTCCAGAGCTTGTTGCGTATTTGAAGACGAGTATGAATTATCCCAGGTCATCATTAAACGAGTGAATGCTAGAGCCACATCAGGCAATTACCAAGTCGAACGTTTTATATTTAATTAGGTTGACTTACTTAATCTCCATTTCCAAGGTAGTATATGGGTAATAAAAAACTATGGACTTGGGCAGATTTATGTTTCAAAGCATTAATTCTCAAATAAATGGTTCTTATTCCTTTTTGTCATATTTAGTAATAGTATTAGGCGTTACTAGCATAGCGTCCATACTGAGTTGGCGATGGTGGAAAGGAAAGGAAACGTATAAATCGCTACAATCACTCCCTTCGCCTCCCCAATATTGGGTGTTAGGAAATCTGCCACAAATATTAGTAGCAGTAAAACAGAAGAAATTATTTCAGCTATTTTTTGATTGGAGCCAGCAGTTAGGCCCGATGTACGTCATCTGGAATGGCAGGACTCCATCTGTGATTTTAAGTAAACCAAAAGTAATCGAAGATACCATTATCAATGGGATGAGAGATGGTAGCTTAATTAGAGCCAAGCGATTACGCGAAGCATGGAACGATATGAGTGGCCCGATTATGATCGGAGAAACTGCAACGGAGTGGCAGTGGCGACGCAAGGCTTGGAATCCAGAATTTAGTTCGAGCAATCTCTCCAAATATCTGGAAATAATTAGCCAAGCTTGCGAACAAGTCATTGACACGCTCAAACAAGTGGCGCCCCCAAAAGAAGTGGAGGCAGATCCTCTGTTTGTGGAACTAACAATGAGGGTGATTTCCTCTCTGGTACTAGGTATTCCTGTAGATAGAAACAGTACCAGTCAGGAAGGCCCCCCCCTGGAAGTTAGCAAGGTGTACGAAGCGATATCTGTTATAGGTTATCGATTCCTGCGACAAGCTACAGGGGAGAAAATATGGATGAAATATTTGCCAACTCAGAATTCACGGGATTATTGGGCAGCAAGGCGATATTTAACGGAATTTCTTACTCCCCGCGTAGACTTAGCATTACAGATGAGAGAACAAAATCCAACGGATTTCCCACAAGTCAGTAGTTTGTTTAGGGAATCAATGTTAGTCAAAATTGCGGCTAAAGAGCCAAAATACGATCGCGAAACCTTAATATCAGAATCCATTGAACTATTAATAGCTGGTACTGACACTACAGCCCATACTTTATCCTTTGCACTTGGAGAGTTGAGCTTAAATCAAAGAGTGTTTCAACAAGCACGGGACATCGTTGACCAAGCTTGTCAAAAACCAGGTGGGATTAACCTAGAAAACTTCAAAGAATTGGCTTATATTCGCGCCATTATCAAAGAAACACTGCGCCTTTATTCAGTTGCCTCCGGCTCAACTACATTAGAGGCTCAACGGGATACTCTAATTGACGGTACAGTGATTCCGCGTGGGACGAGAGTATCCTGGTCAATGCTTGCAGCCGGAAGAGATCCAGAAGTTTATGCTCATCCAGAGGAATTTCTGCCGGAACGTTGGTTAGACAAGAATAAGGAAACAAGTTCATTGCCAATGATAGACTTTGGCTCAGGGTCGCATCGTTGCTTAGGAGAGCATCTATCAATGCTGGAAGGAACGATGATGTTAGCATTATTGGTGCGCCACTTCGATTGGGAGTTAGTCAACGGTCGTTCTTCTCTGGAACAATTACAGCAAAACCTGTTAATTTATCCGTCAGATCGAATGCCAATACGCTTTCGAGGGAGAAACTGAGCCTAAACCTTTCACACACCGCAATTTTTAGGAATATACAAGATAGCCCGATTAGCGCTCTTATGTCACTCTAAACAGAGGAAAATAGGTAATCAGGGGTAAAATTCGTTTGAGCAATAGGAATGGGAAAGAAATTCATCAAAGAAATCAGCCTAGGAAATCCCAAAGATAATTGCGGGATCGGAAACATCTTCAACCAGCTTTGCATGAGATTGAAGTAGATACAGCATATTCCATTTATATGCGGTACACACAATTTTGTTGTAAGTAAGGTGCGTGGCCATCAACAATCGGCAAGTTCCATTGAACTATAAAACAGCGACGCACCCTACATAACTGGCAAATAATACGTCAAACTCGGCTATTGGGGGCGGTTTCGGGCGATCGAAAAAAAGTTTTGACGAAGGGGTTGACAGCCTGGGGAAAAATTGATACAGTAATTAAGTCGAGCGAAAGAGATGCAGCGCATCAA
>NZ_JAUBUI010000003.1:0-201907 GCF_036705385.1 Microcoleus sp. B3-A4
TTTAGTAGGCATTGACTTTTTCTAAATATCATCATATTATACTATGCAATATGCGTTTTAGATGCTGAACAGCTTAACTTCTTGATGTTCGCCTACTGGTTGTATTATTTCAATAATATTTCGATTGTGCAGTTCGTAGCGTACCGCCGCATTTTCTGGCAGCTACTCCACAAATTCCTCGAAGTTTACGAGCTTACGTAAAGCTTGAGTCATAGGTTTTCAGGATTACCGATAATATAAATTATATCTCTATCTATCTGCGTTTATCTGCGTGCATCTGCGGTTACAAATTTCTATTTTTTATAAAGTCCGCAAGTTATTGTGCCACTTATGCTGTAACCATTTCGGGTTTGATATCAGGTGATGCTGGCTCAAACTACAACACCATGATTTGCTCTCGATACAACCCGACAGATTCATAAGTGCGTCCGTTGCGAGCGCTAAATTCAACCTCAAATGCTGCACCATCAGCCAACAGTTCAACCACAGTCCCTACTTGTCCGCGCCACAGGTTGTATTTAGGAATGTCAACTGTCAAGGCAACGATATCTAGTAATTTAATTGTATTATTTTCCACTTTCTTTTATTACCTCCAGGTACTGCGGATACGAATAAGTAGCCCTCAGTTTATCTCATTTCAAAATCCCCGTATTCTAGTTTTTTTTTGCTATTGTTGGAATTCATCGGTTGGATTTATAAACCCTGAATTACAACTTACTATTGAAGAAATAACTTAGTTCCCACCACATTTCGCCATTACTCCAAAACAAGAATTTACCGGGATAGCTAAAGCTAACAGCTAAAACCTCAGAAATATCTTCATGATAAACGAAATTTAATTCACATTCCAAGGATCTAATCTTAGTTACGAGTATCGTATCGATAAAACAAAGTCTACTGATAAGTTCTATGTAAAAATTTTCCGTTTTTCCCCAATCATTTAATTCCTCTATACCTGAAGCTCCTAAAGATGTTTGAACGAAATAAACTAAATCATTATAATCTTTTAATAAACTTATTCCATCAGGTTTTTTTCTTAGATCTCTTATGATATTCTCTAGTTCTTTTATGTTCTCCTCTAGTTGAGTTATTCTGGCAAGTAGCTTTTTTATGTTCTCCTCTAGTTGAGCTATTTTTGCAAGCAGCTTTTTTATTCTCTCCTCTAGTTGAGCTATTTTTGCAAGCAGGCGATTAATTTGTTTATCCGGAGTTACTATTATAATTTTCAACCTCTCAATTTCTTCTCGTAGCTCTTTTATGCTCTCCTCTTGTTGATCTATTTTTGCAAGCAGCCGATTAATTTCCTGAGCCTGATTTTTATTTTTATTTTTCAAACTCTCAATTTCTTGCTGAAGAAGTGCAACTCTATTTTTCTCCTCCTTAAGCTGTAGCTCTAAACTTATTTTGGCTTTTTCTAGCTCTCTGGCATTCTCTTCTAGTTGCTTAACTTTTGTTTCTAATTGACGTGAATTGGAGTTTAATGAATTGGACTTTAATGAATTTAACTCATAAAGTTTACTTTCTAATTGGGTTTTTTCTTGCTCTAGCTGGTTATTATCTATCTCTAAAGGTTGAATTCTGTCTAGTGCTCGTCTTAGTTCTGACTCTAAAGAGTTTTTGCTAGCTCGGAGTTGTAGATTATCTTGTGTCAATCTAGTATTATTATCTTTAGCTTGATTTAACTCTCTCCTCAGAACGTCTCTTTCTTGCTGTAAATCCCTATTTATTTGAATGAGTGATTGATTTTGGGCTATGACTTCATTAAGCTGGCTAGTAACCTCTTTAACTTTCTCGATTAAAAATTCCCACGTTATAAACTCTATATCTTGACTGCTGAGAGAACTACCCAATTCTTGAATAAGAACTTTTTTATGAGCTTCTAGTTCTTCAATTTTTTGTTCAAAGTAAATATTTTCAATACGAAGATCTGTTGAAATTTTCCTTACTTCATCTCTTTCGCTCTCAACACTTGCTAACTGTTGTTGTAGCTTTTGAACCGTCTGCTTCAAAGAATTGTTCTCAGTAGTAGTTGCCTTGAGTTCTGCCTCTGTTTGCTTAAATCTTGCAAGGATTTGAACTATAAAGGCGGTAAATAGGTTATTTCCTTGTTGTAACTGCTGGTTGATTTGCCTAAGCTCGACTGTCTGTGCTTCGAGCCTGTTATCCTCTGGTTTGTTCTTACCCCGGCGAAGTTGCAGGTAAATTATTACGATACTTAGTAAAGCTATTAAACCAGCAGTTTCGTAAACCATACTAATACTTTTTTGAAAATAGCGTTTTTGGACATCGGTTCCCGGGCAGAGCCTAGGAACCAGTTAATTAAAAAACAGAGGGCGGGTTTTGCATAAAACTTGACCGCAAAAGTCCAATTTTATGCTCAAACCCGCCCTAGCAAAACTCACTTAATAAGCGTCTTGCAATTCGTAGAAATCAGGGGAAATGTAATCTTTCCGCAGTGGCCAGCCTACCCAATCTTCGTTCATCAAAATCCGTTTCAGATTCGGATGTCCTTCATAGACTATGCCGTACATATCGTAGGATTCCCGCTCTTGAAAGTCGGCTGCTTTCCAAATCCAGTAGACTGATGGCACTCTGGGATCTTCGCGGGGTACGAATACTTTGACGCGGACTTCTTCAGGCTTGGAAGCATTGTCTGTCAGTTTAACCAAGTGGTAGACGCTGACTAAATCTTGTCCCGGCCCTTGGTCGTAGGCGCACTGGCACTGCATATAATTAAACCCGTAGGCATACAGTGCTGTTGACATCGGAATTAAGAATTCTCGATCGACCTTTAATATCTCCACGCCCAAATTATCGGCCGCTAAAGCTTCATGTTCAAAGCCATTCTGAGTCAACCACTGGGAAACCTTCCCGGCTTCAACAATTGCAGATTCTGTCTCAGCCACGGTTTACCTCCTGTTTTTGTCCTGCAAGCAGGGCCGGCGGTACTGGCATTCCCATTGCTTCCGTCAATTCCTTTGGCGGCGCTATCCGGCCTGGAATAGACAAGTATTTGCCGTCCAAAATGTCGTCTACTACTTTCATTTTGTGGGGTCTGGTGTAGTAGCGGTGGGTTGGCAGCAAATTGGCCCGTTCTTGCATGGAATCGTTGGCGATTTTTTTCCGCAGTTTGATAATTGCGTCAATAATCGCTTCTGGGCGGGGGGGACAGCCGGGGATGTACACGTCTACCGGAATCAGTTTGTCAACGCCGCGGACTGCTGTGGTGGAGTCCATGCTGAACATTCCGCCGGTGATGGTGCAAGCGCCCATCGCGATCACGTATTTGGGTTCCGGCATTTGTTCGTACAGCCGCACCAAGATGGGGGCGTACTTCATGGTAATTGTGCCGGCAGTGATGATCAAGTCGGCTTGCCGGGGGCTCGATCGCGGTACTAAGCCGAATCTGTCGAAGTCAAAGCGCGATCCGATCAAAGCCGCGAATTCGATGAAGCAGCAGGCCGTGCCGAAAAGCAGCGGCCACAGGCTCGAAAGTCTCGCCCAATTGTAGAGGTCATCCACTGTTGTCAGGATGACGTTCTCTGAGAGTTGGGATGTGACTTCGGGGCGCTCGACAGGGTTGATCAGCGCTTTTTGTGATTTGTCAGAACTTAAGACCATTCCAAGGCTCCTTTGCGCCATGCATAGACAAGAGCAATAACGAGGATCGTGATAAAAAACAAGGCTTCGATAAAAGCCAACAGTCCTAGCTGGTTGAAAGCAACCGCCCAAGGATACAGGAAGACGGTCTCTACGTCGAAGATGACGAAGACCAGGGCGAACATATAATATCGGATGTTGAATTGAATCCAGGCTCCGCCGATCGGCTCGACGCCGGATTCGTAGGTAGTGCGTCGGTCGTAGGGACGACTTTTGGGGCGCAGTACCTTAGACGCCGTGAGGGCGAGGATAGGGACTAGGCTGGAAATTAACAGGAAGCCTAAGAAATACTCGTAGCCGCTGAGTGCAAACACGGTGAATAATTACTGCCTAGGTGAAAGGGTTCTGTAACTTGTCTGTTACATTATATAGATTTTGGGTAGCTAAAATTACGGGTTGGTTGAGATTAATCGTCCATCTTCTGCAATAATTTTTAATGTATATTTTAAGATTAGCTTACCTACTCTTTTGGAGCTATGAGCGATCGAGCTACTGAAACCAAAACCCTCGATCGGCACGAGTGTCGCGCCTGCGGCTACGTCTACGATCCGAAAAAAGGGAATCCTAAAAATGACATTGCCCCCGGCACGGCTTTTGAAGATTTGCCCCAAACTTGGGTCTGTCCCGTTTGCGGGGCGCGCAAGTCGGCGTTTCAAAATCTCGGTCAGCAGGAAGGGGTATCGGGATTTAAGGCAAATCAGCGCTACGGTGTCGGTGTCAACGGCATGACGGAAGGTCAGAAAAGTTTGCTGATTTTTGGCGGCTTGGTCGTTGGTTTCTTGTTGTTACTTAGTATGTATGGTTTGCAGTAAAACGATTGTGAGATTTTGGCAACGAATTGTAATGTTATTGGCCGCTGCCCTCATCTGTACGAGTTGCAGCACCATCGGTTCCGTGAGTTACAACCCCTGGCAAGTGGTTTCCTTGCCGACGGAAGCTAATTTGCAGGATATTGCCTTTACGGGCAATCCTCAACACGGCTGGGTTGTGGGTTCTGAGGCGACTCTGCTCGAAACCTCGGACGGTGGCACTAGCTGGAAGTCTGTAGCACTGGATATCGACGATCCTAGGTCGCGTTTTGCCTCGGTGAGTTTTTCGGGTTCCGAAGGCTGGATTGTCGGCCAGCCTTCTGTTTTGCTCCACACGAACGATGAGGGCAAGTCTTGGACGCGGATTGCTTTGAGCAGTCAGTTGCCAGGTTCTCCGAGTACGATCGCAGCTTTGGGCCCGAATTCCGCCGAGATGACGACCGATGTCGGGGCGATTTACCGGACTTCTGACGGCGGCAAAAATTGGAAAGCAGTCGTGCAGGATTCTTTTGGGGTAGTTCGCAATATCAACCGTTCTCAAGACGGGCAGTATGTTGCGGTTTCCTCGAAAGGCAATTTCTACTCGGTGTGGAAACCAGGACAAGAAGCTTGGGAACCTCACAACCGCAATAGTTCTCGCCGCCTGCAAAATATGGGCTTTACCAAGGATGGGCGTTTGTGGATGCTCGCCCGCGGCGGTCAGATTCAGTTTAGCGATCCGTCCAATCCTGACGGTTGGGGAAAACCGTTTTTTCCCGATCGCAAAGCAAGTTGGGGTTTGCTGGACATGGCTTACCGGACTGATAATGAAGTTTGGGTAGCCGGCGGGGGCGGCAATTTGCTGTGCAGTTTGGACGGCGGGAAAACTTGGCTAAAAGACCGCGAAGTAGAAGATGTTCCCGCTAATTTTTACAGGATTGTCTTTATGGGCCCCGATCGCGGATTTGTGATCGGCGCGAGCGGTACTTTACTTAAATATCAAGGTTCAGCACAAGCTGCTTGATAGTAGAATAGTAATAGAGATTGTCTGTCAATTTGTTGTTGAAAGGAGGATTCTAAATGGCTGGTACAACTGGAGAACGTCCGTTTGGGGACATTATTACAAGTATCCGTTATTGGGTAATTCACAGCATCACCATTCCGGCTTTGTTTATTGCTGGATGGCTGTTTGTGCAAACGGGTTTGGCTTACGATGCTTTCGGAACTCCTCGCCCTAACCAGTATTTCACACCGCAGCGGGAAGAAGTGCCGATTATCTCGGATCGCTTTGAAGCTAAGAAACAAGTAGATCAGTTCATTGCCAAGTAATTTAACAAGGATTTGGAAAAATGACGAGCAGAACCCCAAATAATGAGCCAATTTCGTATCCGATTTTTACGGTGCGCTGGTTGGCAGTTCATACTTTAGGTGTCCCAACAATTTTCTTTTTGGGCGCGATCGCAGCAATGCAATTTATTCAACGATAGGAGTTTACAATGCCTGAGCGCCTTCCTAATCCCAACGAGCAGCCTGTTGAGTTAAACCGGACTTCTTTGTATTTGGGTTTGTTGCTGATTTTTACTCTGGGTATTTTGTTTTCCAGTTATTTCTTTAACTAACTGGTGTCTGAGTTTGCTTTCGATAGTTCGATCGAATGTGTTTAGCTGTGAATTAGTGAGGTGATAGCTATGTTTAGTGAAAGTGGCAGAATTCCTTTGTGGCTGGTAGCTACTGTCGCAGGTCTCGGTGTTCTGAGCATTGTGAGCCTTTTCTTCTACGGTGCTTATGCCGGTTTGGGTTCTTCGATGTAAGGAGAATTAAGCGGATTTTCTGCTTTTAACCCCCCTTTTTCAAGGGGGGTTTTAATTACTTAAAGTATGTTGGTAAATTAGGGATAAATTTGATTTAAAGTGTTGATTTTTGGGCAAGTTTATGATACTTTAATTCTCTCGTGATAGCGGGATTTTTTGTGGTTGGGTAGAGATTTGCCCAATAAACGGATTCCGGGCGGGTTCACCAATCACCCCAAAATCGATCGCCACTAGCCGACGATCGCCTCCTTCTGTGGGGCAAATCCTGAAATTAGCCAAAAGTTGCGAGTAGAATGGTGCAAGAGCCGATCGCTCGACTGTAGTGCACAGCGAAATATGACCCCACCGCCGCCGCCCCGCAAACCTCAAACCGTCTTGGGTGCAATTACCCAAGCAGTCCAGACTATTGCCAAGGTTAATTTTAACCAGCTAGCGCTGAAACCTAATGCCAAAGTACCCGAACTGTGGGTACAGGATGCGGGTGCAGCTAAAGCTGAGGTTTATCCGCTGTTGGGCGATCGATATTTGTTAGGTCGATCGTCCAAATCTTCAGATATTGTAGTTCGCAATCCCGTTGTCAGTCACGTGCACTTATCTCTGTCACGGGATACTCGGCGGCGGACTCCTTTTGTCATCAAAGATGAAGACTCCACCAACGGCATTTACAGCGGCAAAAGGCGAGTTAAAAGTATGTCCCTGCGTCACGGAGACGTGTTCACATTAGGGCCGCCGGAACTAGCCGCCGCTGTCAGAATTCAGTACGTATATCCGCCGCCTTGGTATTTGCAATTTGTGCGTTACAGCTTTTACGGCGTCAGCGGAATCACCGCTTTGATTGCGGTGTTGGTAGGGATGGAATCGACAAAGTTTCAAGTGCGGCCTCTGCCGAGAAGTATCAATGGCCCCGTGATTGTTTACGCCCGCGACGGACAAACTCCCCTGCGTCCTCCTCAGAATAACGCTCACTTAGAATTAAAAAAATTGCAGGATTTTTCGCCTTATTTATCCAAGGCGGTACTTGCTTCGGAAGACAGCCGCTACAATTGGCATTTGGGGGTAGATCCGATCGGAGTTTTGCGGGCGCTTTTGACCAATGTTCGCGGGGGAGGAATTCGCGAAGGCGGCAGCACTGTGACGCAGCAGTTAGCGAGGAGTTTGTTTCGAGATTATGTGGGAACTCAAGATTCGGCAGGACGCAAGTTACGGGAAGCTGTAGTTGCGTTGAAACTGGAGAATTATTACAGCAAAGATGAGCTGTTGCTGACTTATTTAAATCGCGTGTTTTTGGGAATTGACCTTTACGGTTTTGAGGATGCGTCTCGGTTTTATTTTGGCAAATCGGCGAAGGATTTAACTTTGTCAGAGGCGGCAACTTTGGCGGGCATTTTGCCTGCGCCAAACAGTTTTAATCCGATTCAAAATTATCAATTGGCGGTGCAGTACCGCGATCGAGTGATCGAACGGATGCGGGCACTGGGGACGGTTTCTCAGGAAGAAGCAGATCGCGCGAGGCGATCGCGAATTGAGATCAATCCCAAAGCTCGCCAATACCTGCAAAGTACGATCGCTCCTTATTTCTACAGTTATGTATTTGACGAATTGGAGTTTTTGCTGGGGGAGCAGTTAGCCCGAGAAGGCAATTTTATTGTAGAAACAGGTTTGAATCCCGGCCTGCAAAAGTTGGCGGAAAGTTCCCTCAGAAATGCTGTTGAAAATGCGGGAGCCAGTGCAGGTTTTTCTCAAGGAGCCGTGGTAACTCTCAATAGTACAACCGGAGAAGTCTTAGCTTTAGTTGGGGGCGTAGATTACTTAAAAAGTCAGTTTAATCGGGCTACCCAAGCTTTGAGACAGCCCGGTTCTACATTTAAGATTTTCACCTATGCAGCCGCCTTGGAACGGGGAATCTCACCCGATAAAACTTATTCTTGCGCCCCCCTTTCCTGGGGCGGACAAAGTTACAGCGGCTGCGAAAGAAGCAGCGGTAGTGCTGATATGTATCGGGGTTTAGCACAGTCGGAAAATGCAATTGCTTTGAGAATAGCACAACAAGATGTCGGTTTAGAAAATGTAGTGGGAATGGCCAGACGTTTGGGAATTACTTCTGAACTGCGTTCTAACCCGGGTTTAGTATTAGGTGAAAGTGAAGTTAACGTGTTGCAATTAACGGGTGCTTTCGGGGTTTTGGCCAATCGGGGTTTGGGAAATCGTCCCCACGTAATTAAGCGAATTATTGACAGCAGCGATTGCAAAGATAGAAATGATTTTAACAGTTGCCGGGTGATTTATGACTATCAAAAAGATGGCATTGCCAATCGGCAGTTAGTTTCGGAAGCCGTAGCGGATACGATGACTGATATGCTGCAAGGTGTGGTGCGCGGAGGTACGGGTAGCAGTGCTGCTTTGGGGTTGGGAGAAGCTGGAAAAACAGGCACGACTAATGATAATAGAGATTTGTGGTTTGTCGGTTATATTCCGAGTCAGCAACTGGTGACAGGAGTTTGGTTGGGAAATGATGATAATTCTCCGACTGGGGGAGGTAGTGCAAATGCCGCTTTGTTGTGGGGGGAATATATGCGGCAGGTGGCGCGTTGAGTAGATGTGGGGGAGGGGATTGGATGAATTTTGATACCGCATTAAAATATACAATTTAAATGCGGTACAGCTTATCAACTCAATCTAAAACTCCTGGGCGCAGAACCCATCAAAAACAGATGCTGCAATTGCTTTCCGTCGGATAGCGAAAGCTAACGCTCAAGAGCGAGCAATGACATACATAAGTTATTGATTCCCAGGCGGATTAAGGTTAACTGAGCGAGGATTTTTTCAGGGCTTGGGTTGTTCGTCTCCAAAGCGATCGCACATATTTTCGTTGGTCGATCGTGTGCAGTACAATAAATGCCAGGAAAGTATAAGCAATCCAGAAATGTAAATCTCCTGCGAAATCTACAACCGCTGGATTTTTAGGAAAGATATCTGGCAACGTTGCAACCCAGAAGAAAGGGAGATTCCCGCTCTTATACGAATTAGATAGGAAAACTCCGCTCAGAGGAACCGCTAGCATAAACAGATACATTGCCGTGTGCAGTAGAAACGTGCGAATCCACTCACCTGTAAACTTGGGGCGGCGGCGCGTATACTTACGCCACCAAACTTGCTGCAAAATGAAAATACGCCAAGTTAGCAATCCAATTGTCAACACGCCAATCGATTTGTGCAAGCTATAAGCGTTACCTTGTAATGGTGTATTGTCTGGCATTCTAACCATCCAAAATCCCCCAAGCAACAGCAGGAAATAACAGGTTGCCATCACCGCGTGCATTGACCATAATTGCTTGAAGGCTGAATTTGTTCTTGGCTGGGGCTTTGTTTCTGGCGGAACTAATTTGGAACTCATCGAATACCTCGTAAACATTGAATGGTGTTTGGGTTCTGTCAGTCGATTTTAGATTTTAGATTTTAGATTTTAGATTTACTCCACAGATGAATTTAGGAGCTTGAAGTTTTGTCTAAAATTGTTATATCACCACGACTTAAGTCGGGCTTGTATCCGTTTTTGGGATGTGTCATTCCATATATGTAAGTTCTATAAATCTGAGATAAACCGGGATTAAAACTTTCTTATGTTTCTGGCGACCAAGGCTAAGGAAAAGAAAGCATCAAGGGTGAGAGCATTTAGACGCTGCCGCTCCTAAAAATGCTTTTTACTCTCCGAAGAAATGCTACCACAGAGAAAATAGTCTCTATGGCAGATACTTCAAGCCCGGACTGTTTTACTCCGGGACGCAGTTGCAACCTCAGAAACTTGGTTTCTTCGTATATTTTTCGTTCATCGCGGCAACTTTTGCTAAGAAACCGGGTTTCTAGCCTCCGATGCACAAGTCTTGGGTCTGAGAAACAGGGCGACAGCCCGACAATATCGAGTGCAAATTGACGACGTTTCCAATGACCGCGATCGCAGGTGCTGCAAATCCAGTTGCCTCAACTTGCTCTACAATTGTAGCCAAAGTTCCGATCAATTCTTCTTGTTCGGGCCGCGTTCCCCAGCGCACTAACGCTATGGGCGTTTCTGCACTCATTTGGGCTGCTGTTAACTGGCCGATAATGTAAGGCAAATTGTGGATTCCCATGTATACTACAATGGTTTCGGAGCCCCGGGCGATCGCCTGCCAATTTACCTCCGGCCGATATTTTCCCGCTGATTCGTGACCGGTGACAAAGGTGACTGAGGAACTGTAGGATCGATGTGTTAAAGGAATTCCCGCATAAGCAGGGGCCGCAATCCCAGAAGTTACACCCGGCACGACTTCTACCGACACTCCCGCTTTTACCAACTCTTCCATTTCTTCGCCGCCGCGACCGAAGATAAACGGATCGCCGCCTTTGAGACGAACTACGATCGCATTATCTCCAGCTTTTTCTATCATTAGCTGAGTTGTTTCATCTTGCATTAACGAGTGACGGCCTTTGCGTTTTCCGGCATCAATTCGTTCTGCTTGGGGGTTGATTGCTGCCAAAATTTGAGGACTGACTAAAGCGTCGTAAATCACCACATCCGCGCACTCTAACAAAGCTTTTCCCTTCAAGGTCATCAAACCCGGATCTCCTGGCCCCGCACCTACTAAATACACTTTTCCTAAAGACATTTTTCTTGCTTCCTTTACCTCTTCTGTGCCTCTGCGGTTCATTTTTGAATTAAATTCCCAATTAAGTCTGCTAATTCTACACTTGCGCCTAGAGGATTTGCGAGATAAAGCTCCGCCGTAGGAAATTGCTGCTTTAGCTGTGCGACATTTTTGGCGATCGCATCTGTAATTCCTCCATTAAATAAGAAGTATGGCACAATCCCTATTTGCTGCTGTCCACCACGAACCAAACTGTCAATTTGCTCTTCCAAACTCGGCTTTACCGACCAATAAGCTGTCACCGCACCGAGTTTGCTGGCGATTTCCTCAACAGTCGAGTTACCTCCGGGGCGACGGCTGCCGTGAGATAATAAAATCCATTTTGGCAATAGCAGATTGGGGAGAAAAGTCACCTCTTCCATCTGACTTTTTACCAATTTTGTTAAGCCTGCTTCCTGCGAACCTAAATGCGGGCGCAATTCAATTTTTAGCTTGTCACCAAAAGTTTGTTGGGCAATTTCCACCTCTGCCGGTATGTCTTCGGCGACGTGAACTCCTGGCAATAAAAATACAGGCAGGATTTGCAATTCTGTCAGTCCCAGCGACAGAGTACGTTCGCCCAAACTGCAAATTTGTTCGTGCAGCGGTGCGGGCCCGAGTTCTAAGGTGGCGGTTGCTACTGCGGGGAACGAGTCAGCCAATTTTTGAGACAGCAGTTGAGCTAGGTTTTCCAAAGCTACTTGAGGTCTGGGGTCGCGGCTGCCGTGAGAGACTAATAAATAGGTCGATCGCAATTTCAATATGGATTTGATGTTAATGTTCGATCGGAAATTCAAATAATTATAGCACCGTAGGGCGCGGGACTTGAAAATTACTCAACACTTAACCCGAATATTCCGAGTCACGCACCTGTAACAACTTAACCAAGGTGCGCGGTTTTAAAATTACTGAACACTGGGCTTAAATATTCTAAGCCGCGCACCCTCAAAAAGAAGGTGCGCGGCTTACAACTTACTTAACACTGGGCTTAAATCTTTTAAGCCACACACCCTACACAACTATCAAATTAAGCTTTGGGAGCGGGATCGGCGATGTACTGGAAAGTAGGTTCCGAGTTCCAAGGGCCGCGTTCGTCCTTGCCATTTGTGGACAAGTTAAAGTAGAGATCCACGGTGGAATCTGGGGGAATATTGCCGAACAGCGGATCGGTGAGTTTGCCCACCGATTCCAGAGCTTTCATAAACATTTGAGTGTGAGAAATTTCGCGAGTCAGCAGAAAGTGCAGCGTCTTTTTCGTTCCTGCATCCGGGGCTAGTTTAATCAACTCTTCGTAGGTTTGGCGAGCTCCTCCTTCCGCAGCGATATTAGCACGCAAATCGCGCACCACCTCCCCGCCTTCGTTGATATAAGCAGCCGTCCAAGCTTGACCTTGGCTGTCTAACAAGTGTGGGCCTACGCCGCGCACCGCAAACAAAGTGCTTTTGTAAGCTTCTGTTTGGTCAACGTTTTTGGTGTGCATTTCTATCAGTTGGCCCACCATTTCTAAGTGGCTGAATTCTTCTAGTGCAATATCTTGGAGCATATCCTTAATCCCTGCATCTTCACAGTGAAAGGACTGCACCCAGTATTGCAGAGCTGCTGTCAGTTCTCCGGTTGCTCCGCCAAACTGTTCTAGCAGCAATTGGGCAAAACGGGGATTGGGCTCGTCTACTGTCACCGCAGCCATTAATTGTTTTTTGTGAAAAAACATGGATCGATACCTCTCTTTAGTTAGTTCTGTTATTAAAGTCTCAGGCTCGCAGACTTTATCTGTGTTCGCATTCACACTCCATTGTGCGGCAACCGATCGCAGCGAGCCTCGGTCGCTAGTTACATCTAACGAGACAAATTTCTCTGCTTTCAGGTAGAGTTTAAAAATAAAAATTTAGTTATTTTGTCGGTAGACAAATTACAATTTAGGAGCAGCATTATTGTCGCACTCGGTTAATTTTGCTGACAGGGCATCGAGGTGTCGCAGCCACTGAATGCCGCCAACCCAACTGCGAGAGGGGAGGTGTCCGATTGGTGATCGCTGACTAAATTTAATCTGCCCTAAAGTAGTAGCAGAATTGTAGGTTTGCCAGTTCACCAGATCGCAAAATCTGATATAGTCTCGCTTAACGCTTTCGTAAATCTGCTTTTGGACGCTGAAGCCAAACCGACCTTGACTGTAGTGCAACCAAAGGCGATCGACTGTTTGCAAATCTTCGCAGGATAGCTGGTAAATTTGGCTAATTTCTAGCTGAGTTCCCGGTTCCTGGGAAAGAGACTGACACATCAAGCCCCAAGTTTCGCGATCGGCTTCTTTCCACTTTTTGTTACACAAAAAATCTCGCAGTTTGGTATAATCAACTCCCCGTGCAGAAATTAGGGTTGGCTCGATATTTGAAGTATTTGAAGTAGCAGATAAGGAAAAATTTTCTGCACAATGGGCGACGGCATTGGTCGGTAAAATTGGAGAATCAGAAGTTGGTAGCGCGCTGATATCGGTTGAGTTGTCGCTATTATTAAGAGTAGGAGCGATCATCGGCTTTTCGGGCGAAAGCAAATTTTGATTGCGAATATCTAAAGCTGCTTGGATATCTTGCAAAACTTCCGTAGCAAAACTGTAGCGCTGAGTGAGACGAGTTTGCAGCAATTTATCTAAAATTTCGCCTAACTCGTCGCTAATACTCGTGGCTTTGGGGAGAAACTCGCGCCACCACCAGCGCTCGTTGTTGCAGTCATACATATCCAAGGGAGGAACTTGCGTCATCAGGCGAATGCAAGTAACACCTAAACTGTAAAGGTCGCTAGCAGGAAATACTTTGCCGCGCATTTGTTCGGGGGCTACATAATCTTGACTGCCGATGAGCGTTGCTGGACGAAGCATAGCTGAATCAGTCAGCAGTTTGGCAATGCCGAAATCGATCAATACGAATTTGTTGTCTGACTGTCGGCGGATAATATTTTCGGGTTTGATGTCGCGGTGAATGACGCGCTTGTCATGGATAAACTGCAGCACCGGCAATAAGTCTTGCAGCACTTGCCAAATTTGATTTTCATCGTATACACTCTTATCTAATTCTTGTTTAAGAGTCGATCCCTCTATAAACTCTTGAACTAAATAAATATGACCTTCTTGTTCAAATCCGGCTAATAATGTGGGGATTTGCGGGTGTTTTCCGAGCTCGTCTAAACGGACGCCTTCTTGCCGAAATAATTCAACGGCTTTGTTGAAAATTTCGGGGTCGCGGTCGTAAAAATAAAATTGCTTGACTGCACAGGGGGGTAGAGATGGGATGTCTTCATCAATTGCTAGGAAAGTTTTACCAAATCCGCCTCTACCTAAAAGTTCAATCGGGCGATATCGCTGTCTCAGCACCAGGTTAAAGCCGCAGTTTAAGCAAAATTGTGCGGCGTTGGAGTTTTGAGGATTTTGACATTCAGGGTTCACACAGTAGCTCATATTGATTTTAGATTTTATATTGCGGACAAGACTTTTTTTTAAACGAACCGCGAAGACGCGAAGCTGCGCGAAGGAAGAGGGAAGAGAGAAGAGAGAGAAGAAGGATGGTTGATAACTCATGCGGTGTGGGATAAGCTGTCCCGCTTCTTGTGTTGCATTTTTCGGGCGGGCGGGAAACCCCACAAGCATTTCATCTGAGATGTTGCACCATTCTCAATAAGGCTTTTAGGGGCAGGATGCCCAACCCCTACTCCCCAAAAGAAATTCATTCTTTGTGGAACAGGCATCTTGCCTGTTATTAAAAATGGTGCCAGAGGTGAGTTTTATCAAACAGGACTGTAAAATGTAGATGCGCCTGGGGTGATAAGGCTATTTTAATGCGCTAGATCGAATCGGGACGCTGCCAAAGTTACCGAACCCAGGCCGCATAACTGCTGGGGGCAGGATAATTGCCGATCGGCCTGTGCGATCGGGAAGAGCGAAAATTGTGCTATAGTCTTACTGTGCTTGGAACTTGAGGCACAATCGATCTGTCCGGTTCAGGGACGCTCAAAAATATTTCAAAATATTTTTGCCCTACCCCTAGACTTGTGCTGAGATCTGATGCTATAGTTAAAACTGATACGGCGAGCGTAGCCAAGTGGTTAAGGCAGTGGTTTGTGGTACCACCATTCGTGGGTTCAAGTCCCATCGTTCGCCCTTTTGATTCTAAACACTTTAATTCAATATCCCGTCGCCTGTACGGTAATTTGCGATGGTCGTAGGGTGTGCATTGCACACCTTAATCTTTTTTGGGATGTAGCGGTTCTGTCGGCACAAGTTCCGATGTGCTAATCTTAAATCCAATCTAAAATCTAACATCAAAATATGCCATCTTTAGTAACAGAAGATTGGGGATATAAATTTAGTGGCGATCGCACAATTAATAAGTTTATTCGGGATATAGAAGGAGAAGCAGCTTTAGGGAAATATTGCGATTGGGAATGCAAAGAACGTGCGGAAATTCTGATGTCGGAGATAGCTGGCAAATCCCACAATCTTTTCTACGTGCGCCGCCAAAAGGTAAATGAGAGATTTTCTGAAGAAGAAATCTGGGAATTGCTGCTTGCTACGGATGGAGATGATTTTGAATTACCCCAATTGTTGCAAAAAGCCGATCGCACTTTGCGGTTGTTAGCAACTGTACGCTGTGAAGACGGAATTGGCGGTTTAAAACTGCTGGATGCTGGTTTGGTGGCGGTTCCCAGAGGGAGGAAAGATGGGTATGCTTTGCCGGTTCAGTTGCGACTTTTGGCTAACAGTAGATCGCCAATTCCTGTAAAGTCGATCGCCCGCGTCCAACAAATGCCATTTTGGGACGACAGACACATACCGACTACCGAACAGCTAAAAGTTTGGCATACTTTTTTAAATGTTGAAAAACGCATCGCGGAAGCGCGTCAATTTTGCGTGCCTTTCCGAGCGCACAATTACGGTTCCGGCTTCAAAATCGTCACTTTTGAAATCGATCGTAATTCCGCAACTCTTGACGGCTATGAGGAAAATTCCTTAGAATTGGGCGACTTTCGCGAAAGGCTGAAAAAAGCCAGAAATGAAGAAATTATCCTGTTTGATTCGCCGCCCGGAAGCAGAAGCAGCCGAGATGGAGAGACATTGGGTAGCATCGCTGAAGTTGACTTTGAACATAGTAAATTACGGATTAAGTTAGATGTTGATTTAGGCGATCGGATGGCGGGCGGCAGATATCAAATGCCCAAACAAGGATTCTTGTATTTTGAGGCTGCGGGCGATATCAGTCAGATCGAACGGAAGAAAAAAGCTTTAAAAATGCTGACAGATGGTCGCGCTCAAAATCCCTATTTGAGTGAGTTTTTATTCGACTCTTCTCAGGCGAGAATACCCGAAAAACTGATTAAATTGGATCGGGAAAACTTATTAAATCGCAATGCTAATGAAGATCAACTTGCTGCCGTAGAAACGGTGCTTTCGGCGCGGGATTTAATTTTGATTCAAGGCCCGCCGGGAACTGGCAAAACGACTGTGATTGCAGAGATTTGCTATCAAATTGCCCGTCAGGGCGGCAAAACGCTTATTGCTTCCCAAGCAAATTTGGCTGTAGACAATGCTTTGAGTCGGTTAGTTCACAATCCGGCGATTCGGGCTTTGCGGAAGGGAAAAGCTCATAAGGTGCAGGAAGAAGGGCAGCCGTTTTTGGAGGAAAATGCGATCGGCACTTGGCTGCAAAATACGGCGACTGACTGCGAACAAAAGCTCTCGCAGCGCCTGACTAATGTCAAATCTTTGCGGCAGTTGGTGGCAGAATCAGAGCGATTTACCGCCTACTGGGGCGCAGAGAAAGATTTTTTTTATGAACTAAAACACCTGCACGACAGTCAAGCAAATATTGAGGAAAAGTGCAAGCAGCAAGCAGCAGCTTATGAAGAGATTGTAACCAAAAAAAGCGAGATTGAATCTCTAGTTAGCGGGCTAGGAAATTTGCTGGATGCGCCGAATGTCAACTGGGAATCTCCAGAAGTGGCTGAGTTTATGCCCAGACTAAAACCTTATTCAGAAGGCAATGTTTTAGTAGAGAACTTTATGGCAAATGTTAAGATTGCCGCTAGCAATGCTATTCAAATAGGCTTCGATCGCCCTGCTTGTGGCGCGTTTGGGATTGCGGTTTGGTTGCAGGAAACTGTAGCAGCGCAAATATCGGAATTTAAGACAGCATTCGATCGCGCTGATGATGTTTGTCACGCTATGTCAACGGTTGCGGAGTCGTTGCGGGTGTCGCGGCAGATGTCTGAGGCTGTGAATCAACTCGAATTGGGCGATCGGCAAAATCAGACACACCGCCAAAATCTCGAACAGAAAATCAAGAATTTGGAACTGCGAAAAGCGGAAATTGCAGCCGTTGTCGTCGCCGTTGCACACTGGATTGAGACAGCAGATACGGGGCTCTATGAAGTCGTGAAAACTTGCTGGGAAACGGGCGCAATGCTCACGGATGATATGGTAGAATTGCCGACAGGATTGCTGAAAATTGCCCGATCGCTCAAATTGCCGATCGTTCCCCCGAAATGCAAAATCAATTTGCCCGATTTGGATCGGTTGCAAAAGGCGATATCCCACGAAGAAAGCGCAGGTTTTAAGGACATACAAGGGCAACAGTTCCGGTTTAGCGAGTTTCTGCACTTAAATTTGAGTCAAACGCCGATCGTGCTCTCTGCAGGCGATCGTACACAGTGGCAACAACTAGCCAAAGACTTCGCCAGCTATTCTCAAGTCAGTCAAAGTCAGCGCAAATTCATCATCGAAAAAGCAGCGACTTTCTTAGCTAGCATTCAACAATTTTACAGTCAATCCTTGCAGCCAAATCATATTCAGGCTACCTTCGATCGCCTAGTCAAAGAATTGCTGCACAGTATCCTCGCCAATGCCCGTCAGTGCGTGGTTCCCCTGAAAACCGAAACCGAACAGCAGCTTATCAAACAGCAACAGTTATTAGATAAAATCGGTCAAACATTGAACCAGCAGCAAATATCCGCCGCTAAACTTCAGGTAGAAACAGCGCAGCAAGAGGCAAACTTAAAAATTAGCGAAGTTACTAATTTGTTGCAAGCAATTGTCCAACAGCCAAACGTCCCTGAAAAGTTGCGGATTTTAGCCGAACAATATCTCGCCCAAAAATCCAATATTTGGGAGCAACCGCAGCAGTTTGTCAAGCAAGTTGATGCTTGGAAAGCCAGCACGATTCAGCTTGAAAAATCCATTGCTGACATAGACCCTTTTGGGGTTTTGGAGACAATCAAAAACACTCTTGACGAGCATTTATCTCCCCTGCAAATTGCGGCGGCAACTTCGCAGCAGCAACTCGCCGAACTTCAAGCAGAGTTGAGCGAAATTACCGCTCAACTGCAAGAGCAGCAACCGACAGCAGCATTACTTGTTGAGAGAAATTGGTGGGAGTCAGCATGGCAAACTATCCCGACTCAATACCAGCCAGAAGTTCCGAATACAGGATTATTCAGCGTAGCTTTTTTAAACAAAATTAAGCGTTTATTCAAAAGTTGGCAGCAGAAATTAGAACAAGAAGAAACAGCCCTAAATCGTTCTCAAAACTTTGTGACAGATTGGATTCAAAAACTTCGCAATCCCTCAGAAAAAGACCGCAACGATTTAAAGCAAATTTATATTGACAATGCCAACGTAATCGGCATTACTTGCGTGCAAGCTGCTAGTTTCGATTTTACTAAAAACTTTCCCAGCTTTGATGCAGTCATCATTGACGAAGTTAGCAAATGCACTCCGCCCGAGTTGTTAATTCCCGCTTTGAAAGGCAGAAAGTTAGTATTAGTGGGCGATCACCGGCAATTGCCGCCGATGTTTAATCAAAGTACGATCGACGATATTGCCGAAGACATCGGCTGTACCGGAGACGAACTTAGCTTTATCAAAGAATCGCTGTTCAAAGTTTTGTTTGAAAATGCCAGCGACAGCATCAAAAAAATGCTGACAACTCAGTATCGGATGCACCCACAAATCATGGGCGCAATCAATCAATTTTACCAGCAAAAACTCAACTGTGGCATTCAGGAAGCTGACACCAAACGCGCCCACAACCTCGCAGGTAGAATCATTCAAGAAAATAATCACATTCTGTGGGTAAAAACGCCCATCGGACAAGGATTTGAAGAGGAAAAACAGGGTACTTCCCGGTTGAATGTCAAGGAGATTGATGCGATCGAGCGTTTGTGCGAACAAATGGACACAGCTTGGCGGCCCAAAGTTGCCGACGGTGAACCACCGAAAGAAATCGGAATTATCACTTTTTATGCTGCTCAATTAAATGCAATTAAAGACAGAATTGAAGGCGAAAGATTCCCTGCTTTGAGCATCCGCACTGGTACGGTTGACATATTTCAAGGCATGGAAAGACCTGTGATTATTGTCAGCACCGTGTGCAATAATGTTAGGGGCGATATTGGATTTGCGAAGGAACCGGAACGGGTGAATGTGGCATTTTCCCGCGCTCAAGAATTGCTGGTAGTTGTTGGCTGCCACGATTTATTTACCCAACAAACAGGTACAGTGGGAAAAATGTATCAGGAAGTTTCAAAAACGGTGCGTCACTGCGGAGGTTTTGTAGATGTTTCTAGCGTCCTCAACTAAACCAATAGACTCGAATTTAAGTTCGCTAGCCGAACAGATTGAGCAACAAAATCCGGGTTTGTCAGTGTTGGCGGCGCGTCAATTCCGCTTCGCAATCCGCCAAACTCCGCTGGAGGTAGCGGTTAGCGAACCGCGCGAGTTTAACGTGTTGGAAGAGTTCATTTTGCGGGCGGGTGTTGAGTTTGAACCTGCGCCAACTTTGAAGGAATTGGCGGATTTGCTGGGGTTGGACGAGATTTTTGTGAAGACTACGGCGGCGACTCTGGTTAGTTTGGAAAGCTTGGAGGTGGCTGAAAATGGAAAAATTGCGATCGCCCCGCAGGGTAGAGATTTTTTCGAGAAAGGTGCAGTTAGTCGCTCGCAAATTCAATCAATTTATGCCATTTCCGATCCGCTGAATCAAACTCTTACCTTTAAATTCGATGCTTTAGCTGCAGAATCGGTCAACTTACCCGATTTAGCAGATTTAGTGTCCCTCGAACATAAAATTAGCGACCTTGCGAATTTAAGTCTAGCAGAAATCCAGCCGTTAATTCAAGATTCCGGCTTAGGAATTCACGCCCCACAAAACGGCAAAATAGTCTCTGCTTGCGATGTCGTCGGCGACGATTTAGATATTTGGCAAACTGTTTCGATTTTTGTGTTGCTGGATGCGATCGAAAATAAAACTACTATTCAAGTCAGACAGGGAAAACAAATATTAGAAACAGCATCAAACTTGCTAAACGAACTTGAATCGCAACAAAAACTTTCCTTGAACGACTTGTGTCAAGTAACCCCAGACATCGCACAGCAAGAATCCGAGACAATCCCCGTCCATAAAACTCCTAAAAAGCCCTCAAAGAAAAAACGCAAGGAAACGATATGATGAGGGCTAAAGTCCTGATTACAAACTGGTTTGTAGTCAGGACTTTAGTCCTGATTAACTGATATCTTGCACCCTTCTCAATTACTTGTTTAGGAACGGGCAAGATGCCCGTTCCACAATAAAATTAAGTTTGGTGGAACGGGCATCTTGCCCGTTCTTGACAAGAGTACAACATATAACTATTAACCAACAAATGAAGTAATTGTGCAATATACTCATATTCCCAACTTCTTGAAGAAGCCGGGTATCTACTTCGCCCTACTGAGCCTTAACGGATTTCAGCATCCGCCAAGTACCCACCGCCGCGTAATTCCGCTTTGCAGAATCATCGAAAGCAAACCGATCGCCAATTTTGTTAAGAGCCGAAGCAACAGAACAATAAGAAGACAGTAGAGTAAAAATAGAAGCAGCCCAATTATTCTGAGTATCTGAAAAAGTTTTAGACGGTTCTTTAGCAACTAAATCGCGGTTCATTCCCCGGGCAGAGAAACCAAATTCCGCCGCTCGACGGAGCACCGCCATCAATTCAGCGCGAGTGACGGACTGCGTAGGTTTAAAAGTTCCATCTTGATAACCGCTAATTATCTTGTTTTCCCGCGCAAATAGAACTTTTCAGGCACTCCAGCGGACAATATCAACATCGCTATAGGGACGGATAGAAACATTGCTAGGAAATGTGATATAGCATCTTGTATTCCTTTCCAGGAGTCCAATACTAAAGATACCAAGTGCTCTCTGGTAACAGCAAGTTGCGGTCGAAAGGTATTATGTTGAGAAAACCGGGCTACAAACCCAAAGCCCACAGCTTCTTTAATTTCGGAAGCGTAGATATCATCGGTAGTTATCTCCGAATTGTAGAAAAGCCAGTATTGCCTACGGTATTGGTATTTCCTGCGGTATTGGCTGCGGTATTGGTATTTCCTGCGGTATTGGCTGCGGTGATGGCTGCGGTATTGGCTGGGGTAATGGCTGGGGTAATGGCTGCGGTGATGGCTGGGGTAATGGCTGCGATGATGGCTGCGGTAATGGCGGCGGTATTGGTATTGGTATTGGCTGCGGTATTGGCTGCGGTATTGCTTCGGTATTGCCTCCGGTATTGCCAATTTCTGCGGGTGCGGATTGATTGGTAGTGAAATAAAAGTGGCCTAATGTGCGGCCTTGGTAAGCTCTTTTACTCAAGCGCCAAGCAGGATCGAGACTGATTTTCATGAAGTCGTTAACATCGCCGTTTGTGCGACCGATAACCACCGATTTACCTTGGTAATCTACCGGAGTTCCAATTAGTAGAACATTGCCATCAACAGTTTCCAAAGTTAGGGTGTATTTTAATGCTAAATCGGTGCCTGCCATGCGAATTGAAAAGCCGTTGCTGTCAGTTGCGCGGCCACAAATACCGGTGAAATCAAAACTAACTAATAATGGATCGACTTTCACGGGATTAGAGCCACTTTCGCTCCAGCATTTTCGCGCGTCAGAGACTTGTTCTAGAATTAGCAATTGGTAGCCGCCGGAAGGGCGGGGTTGGGCGATGACAATTACTCGGTCTTGGTTAATTTCGGTTTCGTCAAAAGTAAATGCTTTAGCCGAACCGATCGCGCCAAGTGTTAAAATTGCTGAACCTGCCAGTGCGGCCACTGTTCGTACCAATGAATGTTTCATGAGTTTTCCCTATTGGCTCCTGATTGTGATGAGACTTATCTAGAATATAAAAAATTCGCCCTCTTCCAACAACAAGATAGAATTTTACCATCTCTTGTTCCGGTGGTACCAAGTGCGATCGATCGGCGATCGTCACCTTGGTTGGTAGTGAGAACTAAAGTCCGAGCGAATTTTTATGAGGACTTCAGTCCTCACTACAAAGTTATAACCGTTATTTTACCGAGGAACTTGATAAGCTGTCGGGCATCTAAATGGTATTTTCCGGGCGGACGGGACGCCCACTCCACAAGAATTTGATTGGACTTGACAGTAAAATTTAGATGCGCCTGGGCTTATTACTTGCGGGAAACGATCGCACTGTTCACAAAAAAACGGTGCGTTACACATGGTTAACGCACCCTAAAACAAACATTCAAAAAGCGCCTTTCCTGTCTAGCGGAACATACTGCTAACAGAACTATCTTCGTGAATCCGCCAAATAGTTTCTCCGAGCAAATTGGCTACCGAAAGCACCGTCAACTGCTTAAAACGGTTCTCTTCCGGCACAGGAATTGTATTCGTAACAATTACCTCTTCCAAAATCCCGCTAGACAAACGCTCGATCGCCGGAGGCGAAAACACCGCATGAGTAGCACAAGCATAAACCTGCCTCGCACCCTCGCGGCGCAACAATCTCGCACCTTCAGAAATCGTGCCGGCAGTATCGATCATGTCGTCCACCAACACAGCAGTTTTGCCCCTGACATCACCGATAAGATTCATCACTTCTGCCACGTTGTGAGCTTGGCGGCGCTTGTCAATAATTGCCAGGGGAGCATCGCCAAGCTTTTTGGCAAAAGCTCTCGCCCTAGCGACTCCGCCAACATCCGGCGAAACCACAACAATATCCGTCAATTGCTTGCTCGCCAGATAATCCAATAGCACCGGCGAACCGTAAACGTGATCGAAAGGAATGTCAAAATAACCTTGAATCTGAGCCGAGTGCAAATCCATCGCCAAAATGCGACCGGCCCCAGCTTCCGTAATCAAATTAGCCACTAATTTTGCAGTAATCGACTCTCTTCCGGCCGTTTTGCGGTCAGCCCTAGCATATCCGTAATAGGGGATGACGGCAGTAATTTGTCTGGCCGAAGCGCGGCGACAAGCATCGATCATAATTAACAATTCCATGAGGCGATCGTTTACCGGACAGCAAGTTGGCTGAATCAAGTAAACATCGCAACCCCGAATTGATTCTTGAATTTGAACGTAGAGTTCCCCATCAGCAAACCGCTTGCGAACCATCGGCCCCAAATCGATCCCCAGATAGCGAGCCACCTCTTGGGCGAGAGGAACATTAGCAGAACCGGAGAACAGCCGCAGACGGTCATGAGCGGAAACCGGCGGCTCGGGAAGCGGAAGCGGTAAAGTAGCAGAACGGATCACAGCAGGCCTCTTGCAGGACGTTTATTCCATCGCTATCTTACCATCTGAAACTAGAAATATTCAGCCAATTTTTTAAGAGATTTAACATTCGGGGCGGCCACAAGTGTGAAGTTAGGAGAATTGAATAGGACTTGCAGAAATATGTCCAACAAATCCGGTTTCTACCCCACATTCAGCTCCCTTAACGGTCACAATCGGTTTTTACTTATTTTTATCCAGCCATAAAACTATGAATTATACTTGAATACCGTACATTAACGGATTAAAAACTTTTTAAAGGCATAATTTATTACTGTAAAGATAGAGTTTTCTGCGTAATTATGCTGTGTGACACCCCCAGGGCGTGGAATGTGGGTTCTAGCGAACTCTCGTACTGGCACAAGTACGATCGCACTTGTGTCCCTGCGTCTAAAAGTTCTGGCGTGAGTCAATTTGGGGCCGAGGCTGGAAGTCTAGTCGCCCAAAATTCAGTCCAAGGCCGAAGGCATCCGGGTTCAATGCGATAAAAATGCCACCAACAGGCAATAAACTTGAAAAATACTGTAAAAAAAGTTAAGAATCGGAAGCATACTCCAGATTTTTGATATCGGGCAAAGCAAGGTAGAAATCGATGAGCTTAAGAGAACGCATTGACGAAGAAATCAAAGCAGCGATGAAGTCCAAGGACAAAGTTCGCTTGGAAACAGTTCGCGGCATCAAGAAATTTATTCTCGAAAAAGAAGTCAGCCTCCGTCCCTCCGGCCAAGAGACGCTGACAGAAGCTCAAGAAATGGAAATTTTGATGCAAATAGCCAAACAGCGCCGGGATTCGATCGAACAATACCGCAAAGGTGGCCGCGAAGATTTAGTGGCACAAGAGGAGGCGGAGTTGGCAATTGTTGAAGAGTATTTGCCGGCGCAGATGTCAGACGAAGAGGTGAGTCAAGTCGTTGACGAAGTGATTGCTTCGGTTGGCGCTACTTCTGCAAAAGATATGGGCAAGGTGATGGGCAAGGCAATGCAGCAGCTTAAAGGCAAAGCAGACGGTAACAGAATTCAAGACATGGTGAAAGCAAAGCTTAACAGTTGACAGTTGACAGTTGACAGTTGACAGTTGGCAGTTGACAGTAGTCATTAGTCAGTAGTCAGTAGTCAGTAGACATCTCCCATAAATCATCTCAAGCTTTATAGAGATGTATGGCTTAGACCGAGAGGCGACAATTTATTAGGGTTAAGACCAAAAAACCCGGTTTCTACGAAAAATCGTGCATTTCTCCCTTGAGATATTGACGCAGAAACCGGGTTTTCGATCGGATATGCGGGTTGCAACCTGTGTATTTTCGTGAAAAAACTCGGTTTCTGACCATCCTGGCGTCCAAGAATGTCAAAAAAATGTAAAATACTAACTTTGGTCGGGACTGGGGACTACAGATAGTGGAGTATGCTCAAGAGCATTAAAGACATAGCATTACTAAGTCTGTGAGCGATCGTCTATTTTTTAACAGTTTCAACTTAAACTTATGCAGCCACCTATTGCTATTGGAACTCTCCTACAAAACCGCTACCGCTTGGTGAATATTTTAGGTCAAGGGGGATTTGGCCGGACTTATTTAGTAGAAGATTTGGGACGGTTTCAAGAACGCTGCGCCCTGAAGGAATTGATCCCCGTGCAAAGCGGGCCTTACGTTTTGGAAAAATCGAAGGAATTGTTTCAAAGAGAGGCGGCAATACTTTACCAAATAGCGCACCCGCAAATTCCCCAGTTTCGGGCAATATTTGAAGAGAACCAGCGTTTGTTTTTAGTGCAGGATTATGTGGAAGGGATGACTTACCGCGAACTCATGCTCGATCGAACTTCAAATGGTCGCACCTTCACGGAAGCCGAAGTCTTGGTATTTATCCGGCAAATGCTGCCGGTACTCGCTCACATCCACGCGCGCGGCATCATCCACCGCGACATCTCCCCAGAAAATATCATCCGCAGGGAAAACGACCAAATGCCTGTGCTGATTGACTTTGGAGTGGTGAAGGAACTCGCCACCAAAGTCCAGTCTCCCGAAGGAACAGCCCACGCGACAACTGTCGGTAAAATGGGCTACGCGCCGATGGAACAGTTGCACAGCGGGCGGGCAACAGCCAGCAGCGACCTCTACGCTTTAGCTGTAACGGCGATCGTCCTGCTGACGGGCAAAGAACCGCAGGAATTGCTCGATCAAACAACGCTGCAGTGGAATTGGCAGCAGCGAGTGCAGGTGAGCACTGGTTTGGCGTTGGTGCTGAATCGGATGTTGAGCCGATCTCCGGGCGATCGATATCAATCTGTCAGCGAAGTCGCCCAAGCACTCGATACCCAAACTAATCCTAAGCCTAGCCAGCCAACTGTACCGCCCGCGCCGCCAGCAGTGGTGCCGACAAACCCTTCGCTAATAGCAACGGTGGCCGTGGGCAGGCCGCCGGAGCCAGCCGCCCCGAGTTCCCCCCCGCCAAACCAGCCAGACCCGTTAAGTGAGCCTGCTGGCGACACTTTTTGGGACAATCCCTTCGCTGCGATCGGACTGCTGGCGGGCTTAGTAATCTTGACTGGCTTTGGTTCCTGGGCTTTAGTCGGCTCATTTCTCAACAATTCGCGTCCCAAACCCACTCCGACACCGCCAGCACTTACAAGTCCGACGCCGACACTAACTCCGGTACCAAACCCGCTACCTTTGCCAACCCCAACCCCGCAACCTTTGCCCACCCCAAGCCCAGAACCTTTGCCGGAACCGAGCCCAGAACCTTTACCGGAACCGAGCCCAGAACCTTTGCCAGAACCCAGCCCAGAACCTTTGCCGGAACCGAGCCCAGAACCTTTGCCGGAACCGAGCCCAGAACCTTTGCCAGAACCGAGCCCAGAACCAAGCCCAGCGCCAACTCCGACACCCAAACCGACGCCCGCGCCGACTCCCGCGCCCAAACCGACGCCCAAACCGACGCCCGCACCAACCCCCGCACCCAAACCAACACCCGCGCCGTCGCCAACACCAAAACCGACGCCCGCGCCAACTCCTGCACCAACACCGGAACCAGCGCCAACTCCCGCACCATCGCCGGAACCAGCGCCAACTCCCGCACCATCGCCGGAACCGGCCCCAACTCCTGCACCGTCACCGGAACCGGAACCGGAACCAGCGCCGGAACCGGAACCAGCACCAACACCCGCACCATCGCCAGAACTCTAAACTTCTGACAAAATTCCCCTAGACTGAGGTTGAGGCCAATTACTTGTTAGCTATTTGTCAATGAACTCCTTGCTAATTGCTGGAACTGATACCGACGCGGGCAAAACTGTTTTGACCAGCGCTCTGGCTGCTTATTGGCAAATGTATTTTCCCGATCGCCGTTTGGGAATTATGAAACTCTTGCAAACGGGAACGGGCGATCGCGAACTCTACACCCGTTTGTTTTCCCTCGACCAATCCCCCGAAGAACTCAATCCGCTGCACTTTGATGCGCCTCTAGCACCGCCGATCGCCGCCGAACGGGAGGGGAGACGTATCGAACTCGAAAAGGTCTGGACGGCTTGGCAAAGCCTCTCGGAGCGCAAGGAGTTTGTGCTGGTCGAAGCTTTGGGAGGGCTGGGATCGCCTGTAACGCGGGAACTGACGGTGGCCGATATTGCCAGGGATTGGCGGCTGAGGGGGGTTTTGGTAGTACCTGTGAGATTGGGGGCGATCGGGCAAGCTGTAGCGAATGTTGCTCTCGCCAGACACACTGGTTTTAAGCTGAGAGGAATTGTGCTCAATTGCGTTAAAGCTTATTCGGAACAAGAAATTGCCGATTTAGCGCCCGTTGATTTGATCCAGTCGCTGACTCAAATACCTGTGTTGGGTATTTTGCCGCATTTAGATGACCCGACTGACCTTGCTAAATTAGCTAAAATTGCTTCAGATTTAGATTTAGAGCGGTTACTGCCAGGAGTGAATTTAGTTGCTCAGACTTCTAAATAACCCTATTCTAAACACCTCTCTTTCTCATTCCTCTCTTCCTCTGCGTACTCTGCGCCCTCTGCGGTTCATAAAAAAAATCTCCGACCCAACTGGGATAGGGTTGAAGAAGATTTTATTTTAACCGCAGAGACCGCAGAGAGCGCAGAGAAAGAGCAGAGAGAGTTTCACAACTTATTCTGGGCTGCTATAATTAGTGATTACCATTTATCAATTGATTAAATCTAAAACCTAATCAAAAAAAAGGAAAATAAAACATGGTTTCTACTTTACCGAATTTAACCTCTATCGATTTATCTCAATTGCGGCTGGAGATTAGAAATTTGCAGCCTCAGCTAGTCGAATGGCGTCGTCTTTTGCACCAAAAGCCGGAGTTGAGTTTTGATGAAAATTTAACGGCGCAGTTTGTCTCGCAAAAGTTGCAGGAATGGGGCATAGATCATGAAACTAATATTGCTAAAACTGGTATTGTCGCCACTATAGACAGCGGCAAACCGGGACGGGTTTTGGCAATTCGCGCGGATATGGATGCTTTGCCTATTCAAGAAGAAAATGAGGTAGATTATCGATCGCAGCATGATGGAATTATGCACGCTTGCGGCCACGACGGCCACACTGCGATCGCCCTTGGAACTGTCTGTTATCTCGCAAAGCACAAACACAGCTTTTCGGGTAAAGTAAAATTTATCTTTCAGCCCGCTGAAGAAGGGCCAGGGGGCGCAAAACCGATGATTGAAGCGGGAGTTTTAAAGAATCCTGATGTTGATGCGATCGTCGGCTTGCATTTGTGGAACAATCTACCTTTGGGGACTGTAGGCGTCCGCAGCGGCGCGCTGATGGCGGCTGTCGAAGTTTTTGACTGCACGATTTTTGGCAAAGGTGGGCACGGCGCAATGCCACATCAGACTGTGGACTCGATCGTAGTTACAGCCCAAATTGTCAGCGCTTTGCAGGCAATTGTCGCGCGGAACATTGACCCGATCGACTCAGCAGTAGTAACTGTCGGCCAATTCCACGCAGGCCACACCCACAACGTCATTGCCGATACCGCTCAAATCGGTGGCACTGTGCGCTATTTCAATCCAGCATATCAAGGTTATTTTGCAAAGCGAATCGAGCAAGTAATTGCCGGAATTTGTCAGAGTCACGGGGCCAATTACAAATTAGATTATTGTGCGCTTTATCCGCCAGTTATTAATGATTCGAGAATAGCTGAATTGGTGCGCGGCGTGGCAGAATCAGTTGTCGAAACTCCTGCAGGAATCGTTCCCGAATGTCAAACAATGGGCGGCGAGGATATGTCGTTCTTTTTGCAAGAAGTTCCCGGTTGCTATTTCTTTTTGGGTTCGGCAAATCCAGAGAAAAACTTGGCTTACCCGCACCATCACCCGCGTTTTGATTTTGATGAAACTGCGCTGGGGATGGGTGTAGAAATGTTTGTTCGGTGTGTCGAAAATTTTTGTGCGGTGTAAATCAGGCTTTCAGGGGCGGGCTAGAAGCCTACCCCACCACAAAATTTAGTTTTTCTAGAACAAGCAAATTCATGTCTTGTGGAACAGGCATCTTACCTGTCCCTGAGAATGGTACGACATCTCAGATATTACCGAGTTTGAAAGATATTCTGCACCATTTTTTTATCTACACTCGCCGCTGCCTTATCCAATTCGGCAATCTCCCCGGAGTCTAACTCCCAGCCCAAAGCACCAATATTATCCCTCGCCTGTGCCACAGATTTCGCCCCCGGAATAGGAATAGTTTCTTTGCAGATGCACCAGTTGATGGCTACCTGGGAAACAGTTTTGTTTCTGAATGCCCCTATTTCTCGCAAACACTCCAAAAGCGATCGCATTCCCGGAAGTAGCTGCTTGCACGCCAAACCTCGGATGCCTTTAGGAAGAGATCCATTTTCGGAATATTTACCCGTCAGCAACCCCAAGGCTAGAGGACTGTAAGCAATCAATTTTATCCCCAATTCATCGCAAACATCTTTCAATCCGAGTTCTGTCACCGGATAGGTAGAAAGTAGCGAATATTGCACTTGTAAAGTAACAATAGGAATTTGGCGATCGCTAAATTTCCGATGCACCCATTTCAGCCGTTTCGGCCCGTAATTAGACAAGCCCACTCCTTTGACCAATCCTTGCTCGTAAAGGTCAGCCAAACCGTCTAAAAGAGCCCCCTCTTGCCAAGGAGCGTAATTAGCGGTAGACCAGTGCATTTGCACCAAATCTACATTTTTCCCGAGGCGCGCAGCAGAGGCTTTGCAAGCCGATATCATTGATTGTCGCGTCAGCCTCCAAGGATAAGCAGCCAGTTTTGTGGCAATACAAAGAGCGTCTTTGTTTGCACCTTGATATTGTTGAGAAAAATGCCCCAAAAGCTGTTCGCTGCGTCCGTTTAATTTCCCTGTTCCGTAAGAGTCGCCGGTATCGAATAAAGTGACGCCGTTACTAACACAAAGATCGAAAACGGCTTGCAATTCATCGTCCATACTTTCATTGTAGCCCCAAAGCAGTCGGTTGCCCCAGGCCCAAGTGCCGCAGCCCATTTTTGGCAGTAAAATTTTTTGGTTAGTTTGCATTTTTATTGATGGTAGTTGTTGGTAATACGGATATTTTATAGGAACATAACTCGGTATCCCCTAGCCCCCAGTAGAGCTGTTTCATTCTGCCACAGGCCGCCAGGGACTCAAGTCCCTGTCTAATAGCATAAGTCGGTTAAAACCGACTCAAATAGTAATCTCAATTTGGAAAATTAGAGTTACACATATATTCTGCGCTAACTCTCTACCAAAACAGCTTTGATAGAATTGCTAGAGTCGTCTTTAGACGACTTCAGCTATGAGACAGGGGTTTAAACCCCTGTCGGACTGTCGGACTAATGGCACACCCTACAAAATTACCAATAACTAATGACTTTTTAATTCTTTTACGTGGTTGGCGAGGGCGAAGGTGCGCTGTTTTTGGTAGGTGGCTCTGGCTTAGCTTTGGGGTCTGGTTTTGGTGGGGCAGGTGGAGGGAAATTCGCCGCGCGTCGGGGTATTTGTAGCGCTGTTCGGAATGCAGAAGACGGGAAGAAACCGCTAAATTGAGAAAGTCGAACTGCGATGGGTTCGGGCGCATATTCCCACAAGCTTTCGTAGTAGAAGAAAGCGGCGCCTAAGCCGTATTCTTGGACTGCTTGCACCTGAGATTTAATTTGCTCAATCGGTACTGGGCTATTTCTCAAACCTGTCATAATCCCAACTCCGGTGGGGATCTTTTGCTGTGCTTCTTGCATTTCTGGACGGTTAATCTTTTCCACAAATGATTCTAGATTGGGGCGGTACACTTGCACGATTAGCTCGTCGGCAATATCCAAACGCACCCAAGTCAGCCAATCTTGTAGGTGATGTTTGTAAGCAAACTCGTAGTAATTGGGAGAAATGGAGAAAATTGCATTTGGTTTGGCTGCTTTGACGGCTTGATTTAGCTTCGACATAAAAGCGGTAATTTTATTGGCTCGCCACTGCACCCATGCTGGGTTTTGAAAATCTTTGGGCGGAGCTTTTTTTGTTTCTTTGGTATACAAAGCAACTGTGTAGTCATCGTAGCCAAATTCCGACGGCAAACTCATGTGATCGTCAAATTGAATGCCGTCTGCGTTATATTGAGTAGTGATTTCTAGGACGAGTTCGGTAATAAATTGCTGCACTTCTGGATGAAAGGGATTGAGCCAAACTACTTCGCCGCCGGCGTCGTTTGATGTTTGGCTGCCGTCCTGTTTTTGTGTCAGCCAGTCGGGATGATTTGAGGCTAATTCTGATGTGGGAGGAGCCATGAAACCAAACTCAAACCAAGGAATTACTAGCAGGCCTTGGCGGTGAGCTTGATCGATTAAATCGGCGAGCATATCTTGTCCGTCTAACCCTCTGTAAACAAAGGGTTGAATGTCTCTTTGCTGGGCTACATAGCTGGGATACATTGCATAGCCAGAATTCCAGGCTACAGGATAAATAGTGTTGAAATTTAACCGCTTTAATTGGCTGACAGCATCTCCTAGTTTGCGACGATCTCTGAGGATGTCTTTGTCGTTTGTCGTCATCCAAACGCCGCGAATTTCCTGGCGGGGTTGCTGGGCGATCGCCGGAATGAAATTGTTCGCCAGCAATACTATAATGAATGAGAGGGCAAACAGAAGCGGGAAAAGAGTTTTAATCGATCGCTGCCAACTGCGCGGAATGATGCGTAATGTCATAGTTTTGAATGGTGAGTTAGCTATTGAAACACACCCCGGCATAATTTGGTGATAAAATTTGCTCGCTCTAGAGTCTACAGCCATTTGCGCTGAATGTGGAATCAATTAAGCGAAATGGATGGATTGATGTGCTCCGATCGCAACTGAGCTAAGTATAATCTCTGAGACAGAGGGGAAGTGACAGTATTCTGTCTAACTGCTGGGAAATCATTCATTACGCACTGCAAGCTCTCCTTACCGGAGAGTGCGGCCTGCCGGAGTGCGAGTGCTGTACAATATTGGTGCTGGAACATTTCGATCGAACATCTGTAATTGTGAAAGATTTAGTCTTAATTGGTGGCGGTCACAGTCATGCTATTGTATTAAAAATGTTCGGTTTCAAACCGCTGCCGGGAGTGCGTTTAACTTTGATTAGCGACGTGCTGCACGCGCCTTATTCGGGGATGCTGCCGGGGCACGTTGCCGGGTTTTACGATTATGATGAATGTCACATCGATTTGCGCTCGCTCGCTGAATTTGCCAGGTGTCAAATAGTGGTCGATCGGGCGATCGCGATCGACTTTAACAAAAACTTAGTTATTTGTCAAACTCGTCCTCCGGTTAATTTTGATTTGCTTTCTGTGGATATCGGCAGCACTCCTGCGACTTTATCTGTACCGGGTGCCGCAGAATATGCAATTGCAGCTAAACCCGTACCGGAGTTTTTAGCTAGCTGGAATCAGTTAATTTCCGAAAGGCAAAACCATCCCCAAAAACCGCTGCGTATCGCCATTGTCGGCGGCGGTGCAGGCGGCGTAGAATTAGCATTAAATATGCAATCTCGATTGGGGAAAGAAGAGGGAAGAAGGAAGAGGGAAGAAGGAAGTGGCAAGAAGGAAGTGGCAAGAAGGAAGTGGGAAGAAAATTTAGAAAATTTATTATTAGAAATTCATTTGTTTCACAGCGGCGCTGAATTAATGCCTGCACATAACCATCGAGTGCGTCGCCGCCTTCAAGAAATTCTCATCAGTCGCGGCATTGAATTGCATTTCAAGGAAAAAGTCTGTGCTGTAAAAAAGATTGAGAGAAAAACCAATCCTCAATTCCATAGCGATTACCAAATTTCCTGTAAATCAGGTTTAGAGTTAGAGTGCGATCGCATTTTTTGGGTGACACAAGCATCGGCAGCCCATTGGATCGGAGAATCGGGTTTAGCAGCCGATTCAAACGGCTTTATCCAAGTCAACGATTGCCTGCAATCAGTCTCTCACCCCAACGTATTTGCGGCTGGAGATATCGCTGCGATGCTTAATTATCCCCGTCCCAAAGCAGGCGTGTTTGCCGTGCGTCAGGGCAAACCGCTGTTTGAAAACTTGCAGCAGTTTTTATTGGAAAAACCGCTGAAACCCTTTGCACCGCAGAAACAATACTTAGGGTTAATTGGTACGGGGAATAAAAGGGCGATCGCATCTCGCGGTAATTTCATGTGGGAATCACGGTTGTTGTGGTATTGGAAAGATTGGATCGATCGCCAATTTATGCAAAAATTTAGCAATCTGCGAAAAACAGGCGATACCCAATAGCAATACATTCAGAAGATGCCCACATTTTATCCGCTCTCATCTTCTCTTCTCTTCCTCTGCGTCCTCTGCGGTTAATAAAAAAAGTGTTATTCAAAAACGCTTTAAGATTGTTATAGTAATATCAGAAGTAAAGAAAACTAACTATGTTCAGAAAAATTGGATTTGGGCTGCTTTGGATTGCATTTATCACCTACGCCTTTGTATTTGCACCACCCGACAGCCCAGAAAAAACCATCACACTAATTACCAATATTTCCACAGGCAAAATAGCAGACATCAACCCTTTAATTGTAGCGTTATTCAACCTCATGGGAGTCTGGCCGCTCATCTACAGTTGCGTCTTATTTGCTGACGGCAGGGGGCAGAAAATACCTGCATGGCTATTTGCCACTTTATCCTTTGGCGTCGGCGCCGTTGCCTTGCTGCCTTATTTAGCCCTGCGCGAACCGAATCCTGAATTTCCCGGTCATAAAAATATCTTTTTAAAGATATTAGACTCCCGTTTTACTGCAATTTTTTTAACATTAGCTGCTCTTGGTTTAGTTGCCTTTGGCTTGACAAAAGGCGATTGGTCTGATTTTATTGGACAGTGGCAAACCAACCGTTTTATCCACGTAATGAGTTTAGATTTTTGTATGCTTTGCCTGCTATTTCCTGCCTTATTGGCAGACGACATGACGCGCCGAGGAATGCAGAACTCTACAGCATTTTGGGCTTTAACATTAGTGCCGCTGTTCGGGCCACTGGCTTATCTGTGTACGCGCAAACCGCTGCCCGAAACTAATACTCAAACTGTTACCAATTAGACAGCAGTGGAGGAAATTATCAGTTTAATGTAGGAATCAATCACAATAAAACAGACAACCACAGGCAAGATGACTGTTCCACAATAAGTAAGTAAGTTTTATTGTGGGTGGGCTTCGAGTCCGCCCATAAAAAACTAATTACAAATAGTGCAAAATCTGAGTATTAATCTAAATAATTATCTCGCACTCTCTAGCAAATGAAAAAATTTCCGATTGTTGGCATCACAACATCCAACCGCTGTTCAGCAGGCGAGTATCGCTTAAATGGAACTTATATTGATGCAGTTCAGGCGGCTAGTGGAATCCCGATTTTGCTGCCGCCCAATCAATTAGATCCGGCTAGTATTTTTGATGCAGTAGATGGTTTGATTTTTTCCGGGGGCGGAGATATCAACCCAGAACTTTATGGCGGTTATGTCGATCGCACAGTTTACTCGGTTAATGCAGAACGCGACAATTTTGAATTAACCTTAGCCAAGCTAGCTTTGAAGGCGGACATACCTGTGTTGGGGATTTGCCGGGGAATGCAAATCCTGAACGTAGCCAGCGGTGGCAGTTTGGTGATTCACGTACCGGATGCTTACGGAGACGAGGTTAATCACGGATCGGGAATTCCCCCGCGCGCGATCGAGCATACCATTGAAATTGAGCCAACCAGTCGGCTAGCAAAAATTATGGGAAAAACTTCAACAACAGTTGTTTCCTGGCATCATCAAGCTGTGCGGAAGGTAACCTCCGATTGGCGAATTGTAGCCGATGCACCTGACACTTTGGTAGAGGCAATGGAGCACTGCTATCACCCTTGGATGATAGCAATTCAATGGCACCCGGAAATGTCGCCAAACTGTTCGTTCAACTCTCGAATTTTTAAGGCTTTCGTAGAAGCAGCAGCTTCAAGATTTATGAATTCTACCAAGTCTGCATCAAATGCAATTCATACATTTTGATGGTCACTTATTCTTGATAGTCAGTATCTATTTCAATATCCAGGGTATCTTCATCTATTCTGACATACAGAACATTTGGGCGACAGCAAACCTGACAATCTTCGATATAAGATTGTTCCATACCACCGCTGATATCAACAAAAGTTGTACTCGGTTCGCCGCAGAAAGCACAGTAATATTCAGCCGTTGTTTGCATCTTTCTCGCACTCTCTTTTTGTAACTTCGTGGCGGTAGCGAAACATATCGGTTAACCGCATTTCCACCCACCAACCTAACAACAAATCGACAATCGGGCCGCCCGGTATCGAAAATGCGATCGCATCTGTCAATCTAGTCTTGCCATTTTCTGAGGTAAACTCGTGCCGATGAACCCAACGTGCCATCGGCCCCTCAGTTTGTTCATCAACAAACAAGCGATATTGTTCGCACTGAGTGTGAGTCGCCACCCATTTTACAGGAATCGGTCCCAATAACAGGCGAAATTCGGATACAGCACCCACATCGAGTCCCCCTTCGCGGCGAATGATTTTCACCGGTTGCCAAGGCGGAGTCAAAAGTTGCAGAATGTCCGGCCTTTCGTGAAAGTTCCAGACTGCTTCAACGGTGGCATTAATCAGCGACGAATATTTAAAATTGGGCATTGTCTCGTTTGGCTAGACACTTAAGTGCGATCGCGTTTCAGCATTTGCAGTATTATCCTCTGTATCAGTACAAACAGCAACCGTTAGTTTCAATCTTTTGCAGCCGGCTATTTCCTAAGTCGTCAACTGCAAATCCTTCGTCCTAAAATGACTCGTCGCGTCAGCCAAATGCTTCTTCAAAGTCGCCTCCGGTAGCGGCCCTTTTAAATGACTCCAAGGCAAAACCCGATCCAATTCCCACTCTTGAAAAACATAAAAATCCATCTCAGGCAACTGTCCCCGCAACTCCTTAAATGCCCGCCGATAACTGCCCAAAGTATCGCCGTAATGCCGCACTAATTCCAACAGCCGAGACAACCGCCGATCGCCCCTGGAGAGCAACCCCTGAATCACAGACCAGTTATAGCTTTCAGGTCTAAATTCTAAACCCAGCTTACGCAATTCTTTATCTAAAAACTTCAGCCTCTTCTCGGCATCTTTATTCACTCCAAACCACTGAAAAGGAGTGTGAGATTTCGGGACAAAAGAGCTGCATCCCAGAGTCAACCGCAAACCGGGAACAGCTTTTCTAATCGCCCGCATCATCGCCACCGTCTCCTCTAAATCCTCCATCTCTTCGCCGGGAATTCCCGCCATTCCGTAAAGTTTAATTCCCTTTAAGCCGCCAGCCTTAGCATTGATAGCAGCTTGAATAATTTCGTCATTTGTGAGTTTTTTGTTAACGATTTTGCGGAGGCGATCGCTCCCGCTTTCCACCGCAATCGTCACAGATTTGCTGTCTCTGTTTGTCAATATTTCTGCCAATTTAACTGTCACCGTATTCGTCCGTACCGAAGAAAGACTCAGCCGCACGCCGTCGTATTTCGGATGATTCAAATGATCCAGCAACGCTTCAAATTCCGGGTGCTGAGTGACCGAAGCACCCAACAAACCCAAACGATTAGTCACAGCTAAACCGCGATCGATCGCCGGAATTAGCGATCCCTCCAAGCTCGCAGTTCTAAACGGCAAAGTCAGATAACTTGCCAAACAAAAACGGCACATTTCTGGACAACTCCGAACCACTTCCACCATGTAAATATTTTCCCAAGCCGCTTTTTCTGTCACCACAGTGGAAGCAGATAAAGTATTGCCGCGATAAGTCTGTTTTTCAACCATACTGGGAATTCCCGAATCGACAGGCTGAATCGATTTAATACCCTCAGCCGCATCCAGATAAGTTACTTCGTACAAACTGGGGACGTAAACTCCCGGAACTTGGGCTAGATGCCGCAATTTAGTTTGTCTGTCGGCAGTACGGACTTCTTTACAAGCATCAATAAAATTGTCAATGAGATTTTCGCCATCTCCCAACAAAATCACATCAAAAAAATCGGCAAAAGGTTCCGGATTAGCAGTAAAAACCGGGCCGCCGCCGAATACGATTGGATGATTATCAGTTCGTTTTGACGCCCAAATGGGAATTTCTAGAGATTCCAATAAATTGAGAATATTTACATAGTCTAGTTCCCAAGAAAGCGAAAATCCGAGTAATTCTGGATGTCGGGGAAGTTGTTCGCGGATATCAGTAAATAAACGGCTGACTTCAATATCCGATCGCACAGCCAAAGTTGCCCACACTATCTGATAGCCGAGACTGGTAATACCCACCGTGTACTCGTTGGGAAAAGCAAAAATAGTCGGGATAGCATCAGCATCGGGCGTTGCTGGGGCAAATAGTAAGCGTTCTTGAGCAAATGGATTAGGAGTCACGGGCAAGTTTAGCCTTAAAAATATAATATCTCTTTCATCTCTCATTTTATGCTATAGACTGACAGCCTGACAGCGATTAACACGTAAGTAGGTCGGGCTGAAAAGACTGAAGTATGTAAAGATAGGTAAATAAAGATAGGTAAACTAGGCAACAGTTGTAGCTAGGTGATGAGTCATGGGTGCGCGACTGAGAATTTTCCTCAAGGCAGAAGAAGACAGAACGTTATTTGAGATGAGGAAGGCGAGTACAGTACCGCAAAGGGTAAAAGATAGAGCCGAAGCACTAAGGCTCAATGCTCAAGGATGGTACGTGGAGAAAATCGCCAACTACTTCAATTGGCATCCGCAAACGGTGCGCGAAGCGATTCATCGGTGGGAAAAGAAGGGACTCGGAGGATTATGGGAGGAGCCAGGGCGTGGAGGAAAAGCGCGTTGGCAAGCCGCTGATATCGAGTACCTGGAAACGTGCCTGCGGCAAGAGAATCGTACCTACAATAGTCAGCAACTGGCACAAAAACTGGTCCTAGAGCGGCAAGTACAGTTGAGTCCCGATCACCTACGACGGGTACTCAAAAAAAGGGGGTACTCTGGAAGCGTAGTCGTGTGAGCCATCGGGATAAGCAAGACCCACAACAACGCGCCATCAAGCAAGCTGATCTCGATATGCTGGAGTTGGCGGCGGCTGCAGGTGAAATTGACTTGTTGTACCTCGATGAGTCTGGATTTAGCTTGTGGAGTCCAGCGAGCTACAGCTACTTTTTTCGCGGAGAACAAAAACGACTTGAACAAACCCCTCGACGCGGCAGACGGTTAAGTATTTTAGGGCTTGTGCAACCTTTCGTTACCTTTGTCTACGGCTTGGTGATTGGCTCTTTTACCAGTGAAAGCTACATCAAAATCATAGATGAGCAAGCTCGTCTTGCTGCACAAGAGTTTGCCAAGACTCGACGGATTCGTGTTATCGTCCAAGATAACGGACCGATACATACCAGTACTCAAGTACAGCAGCAGTGGCCTCGATGGGAAGCGCAGGGTCTTTACCTATTCTTTTTGCCTGCCTATTGCTCGGAAATGAACCCGATTGAGTCGGAATGGCATCAACTCAAAACCCATGAACTGGCAGGACAGATGTTTGAAGACGAGTTAGACCTGGCTTATGCGGTGATGGATGGTGTAGAAGCCAGAAGTCGAGTAGAAGGACGGACTACAAAGCGTTTCAAGTTTAAGTCTAGCTAGCTCAAGACTCAGCGTTACATAGTTTATTTTTTCCCTGTCCACCTACTTATATACCGATAGCAATTTTGTGTCATCCGCGTATGCGTGTCGATCGCTAATGACTAACAACCGTAGGAGTTACGCACTCGCACACAAAAAAACCGGGTTTTTTAAATCTTATTGAGAGTTTTAAGCAAGTATTTGGTTAAAACATCCGGTTTCCGATGACCCGTGCCGAAATCCTAAACTATTGAACCTTTTTTGCCGCCAAACCAGTCTAAAGCATACAGAATTAACCAACAGTTCCCCCAGCACCTAGTATGAACCTAAAACTTAAATATAGGGCATTATTGCTATACTTGTGGCTGGGACTGATTGCCTCAAGCAGTGCCGCCAGTCCCCCCGACAATTCCCAAATTTTGCATCTCCTCAACCGCATCAGTTTTGGCCCCCGATTGGGTGATATCGAAAAAGTGCGATCGCGCGGCACAGAAAATTACATCCAACAGCAACTCTCCCCAGAAACCATCCCTGAACCTCCGAACCTTACCACTCGTATAAATAGTTTAGAAACCCTCCAAAAAACACCGGCAGAACTTTTTGTCGAATACGGTCGCCCCCCCGTGCAAAACGGTCAAAAACCCAGGCCAGAAGCAATCAGAGCCGCCCGCCAAAAATCCCGCATCATCCTACAACAAGCAGTAATAGCCCGTTTATTGCGAGCGGCAGAAAGTCCCCGCCAATTGCAAGAAGTTATGGTAGATTTCTGGTATAATCACTTTAACGTTTACTCAGATAAAGGATTAGATAGACTCTGGGTAGGAGCCTACGAACTAGAAGCAATTAGACCCTACGCTTTGGGAAAATTCCGGGAATTACTAGGTGCCACTTCCCGTCACCCTGCCATGTTATACTATTTAGATAACTGGCAAAATACCGCTCCCCAAAGTAGCGGAGTTCAAGGCAGATTTCAGGGATTAAATGAGAATTATGCGCGGGAGTTAATCGAACTGCATACATTAGGCGTCAACGGCGGTTATACCCAACAAGATGTCATCGCATTAGCTCGCATTTTTACAGGATGGGGATTTTCGCCGCGCTCGGGACAAAATGATGGTTACAGCTTTTATTTTGATGCCAAACGCCATGATTTTAGCGATAAAGTATTTCTGGGACAAACTATCAAAGGTTCTGGCGAAACCGAGGGAGAACAAGCTTTAAATATTTTAGCCAAAAGCCCAGCCACAGCTAAACACGTCAGTTATAAATTAGCTCAATATTTTGTAGCGGACAGCCCGCCAAATGCCTTAGTAGATCGCCTGAGCCAGCGGTTTCTAGAAACAGATGGAGACATCCGGGAAGTCTTAAACACTTTGTTCCGGAGCCGGGAATTTTGGGATAAAAAAAACTACAGCGCAAAGTTTAAAACTCCCTACCAATACGTTATATCAGCGGTGCGAGCGACAAATCAGAAAGTAGAAAACTTTCAACCGCTGTACGGCTATTTGCAACAGTTAGGAATGCCACCTTACGGCTGCCAAACTCCAGACGGTTACAAGAATACTCAAAATGCTTGGCTGAATCCAGATGCGATCGCCCGTCGGTTAAGTTTTGTCACTGCTTTGGCGAGCAATCCCTTGTATTTAAGCTCCCCTCCCGCTGACAAAAATCAGTCGGGATGGATGTTGCCTCAGATCGGAACTCCCTCTAACTCCTCTTTAGCAAGGGGCCCGAAAGAGAGTAAGGAACCCATAGACTCGTCGCAGTTAGCTAATACTTTGGGGAATAACTTCTCGGCGAATACCAAAAGTGCGATTGAGTCCAGTCCTGCTAATTTACGCGCCGCCTTAATTCTGGGCAGTCCAGAATTTATGCACCGCTAAAAGAGGCAGAAGAAGGAAGAGGAAAGAGCGAAGAATGAACAGGGTGTAAATTTTTAACTAATGATTTCCTCTTCCCAATTTCCGATTACCAATTATACTTCTTGCATAAATCTTTGATTGATAGGTTAACCGCATATGTAAGGCAGATTAACACAGAGCAACGCAGATAATTTCCAGATTGAAAAGCTTGGGAGTGCAATATTGTATTTTACCAATTACCAATTACCAATTACCATGAACAGACGCGAATTTTTAATCCAAACCGGATTACTTTCTACTTCGACAATTTTGTCAGTCGGACTCCACGGTTTAGCCGTAAAAGCCACCCCATCCAACAACAATAAACGATTAATCGTCATCTTTTTGCGCGGGGCAGTCGATGGCTTAAACGTAATTGTTCCCTACCAAGAAGCGAATTACTATCAATCTCGACCTAAAATAGCTATTCCAAAACCGGGGCTACAAGGCGGTGCGATCGACCTTGACGGCCGTTTCGGACTCCACCCCGCACTCAGCGCGATCGCCCCGCTGTGGCAGCAAGGAACCCTCGCATTTGCCCACGCTTGCGGTTCCCCCGATCCCACCCGATCGCACTTCGAGGCCCAAGACTACATGGAAAGCGGCACCCCCGGCAAAAACAACACCCCCGACGGCTGGATGAACCGCCTGCTGTCAGTCATATCCGCCAATTCCCCCGTCCAAGCCCTGAATGGTGGCGCCACCACACCCCGCATCCTGTCGGGAAAAATGGCAGTTGCCAGCTTTAGGCTAGGTAAAAATGCCAACCGCCCGATCGCGATCGACAGACCCCAAATCGCCACCGCATTTGATCGACTTTACAGCAACAGCGACCAACTAGGTCAAGCATACCGACAAGGCCGGGCCGCCCGCCAAACCCTGCTGGCAGACTTGGATGCAGAAATGAAAGCTGCCAATAACGGCGCGCCCTTAGCGGACGGTTTCCCGGGCGACGCGACGCAATTGGGGCGGCTGATGGCGAGAGACTCCAGCATTCAGCTAGCTTTCCTCGCCCTCGGCGGCTGGGATACCCACATCAATCAAGGAAGTTCCCAAGGGCAGTTAGCCGGGCGATTGCGCCCTCTGGGACAGGGTTTGGCGAATTTGGTGCAGGGATTGGGCCATGTTTACTCCGAAAGTGCGATCGTAGTTATCTCAGAATTCGGCCGCACTGTGCGCGAAAACGGCAACGGTGGCACGGATCACGGACACGGAAATGTGATGTGGGTTTTGGGCGGTAAAATTAAGGGCGGCAAAGTTTACGGCGAGTGGCCGGGATTGGATGAAAGTCAGTTGTATCAAAAGCGCGATTTAGCAGTGACGACGGATTTCCGAGATGCGATTGCGACTTTGTTGCAGACTCATTTAGGCCTTAATCAAGAAGAGGTTGATCTAGTTTTTCCCGGTTATCAAGCGAATCGAATCACTGGGTTAGTGTAGCACGCTCGCATTAAATCCAAGTTACATAGAATTGCGATCGTCCTGAGTTCTCGGAGTTCTCGGAGTAGGCGGTGCACTGTGAAAAGTTGCAATCAGCAAACAGATAATCCCAGCATTAATAAACACATCCGCCAGATTAAATACGGGGAACCGAATCAGCCGAAAATCGATAAAATCTACAACGTGGCCCGAAACAAATCGATCGATCCCATTCCCCAGTGCTCCCCCCAAAATCAAACCGTAGCCAGCTTGTTCCCAGCGGTTAATTCGCGGCCCGAACCAAGCCAGCACCATCAATCCCACACTAACGCCCAAAGACAGCCAGCGCAACCAAATCGCCCCGCCATTGCTGAACATACTAAAAGCGGCACCAGTATTAACAACATAAGTGAAGTGAAACACCCCGGGTAACAGCGGCTGCGTCTGCGGAGGAACCGTCAAGTCAAAATTTTGTACCACCCAAAACTTAGTCAGGTGGTCTAAAACTAAACTGATAACAGCAGCAACCCAGAACAAGGGATTTCTTTTAAAACGCATGAATTAAGCAATAGAAAATGGGGCATCGGGCATGAGAGAATTTACTCCAATCTCACTTGTCATTGCGAGCAGAATGCAGTGCAGCAAAGCAATCCGAGCCGCAGCGAGATGACTCTCCCGTTTCGCAATGTATAGTATAACCTTATTTTGCACAATTACCCGTTACCTCTTCCTTCTTCCTTCTTCCTTCTTCCTTCTTCCTTCTTCCTTCTTCCTTCTTCCTTCTTCCTTCTTCCTTCGCAATTAATAAAACATCAAGCGGCGCAAAGTAAATGACAGCACTGCGATCGCACAAACTACCGCCAATTGTCCCGGTAGGGGATAAACCGAATATTTAAGAATCTCATCGAATAAAGGTGTTTTTTTTGCCGGAGGCAGCCAGTAAGTAAAAATTAGATAAATTAAGCCGATCGCGTGAACAGTGAACAAACCGCACAAACAGCTAAAAGCCATAGATTCCAGCCGCGAAGCCACCTTAAAAGCCACCCAGCCGCACACCCAAGCACCAGGCACAAAACCCAGCAAATACCCAAAACTCGCTTCTTTGAGATAGCCGATGCCGCCGCCTTGAGAAAAAACTGGCCACAAAGTTAATCCTAATGCCAAATAAGCAATTTGCGAGAGAGCCGCAGCATTTTTCCCCCCCATGCAGCCTACTAGCAAGACGGCTCCAATTTGATAGGTAACACCTAAAGAGTACGCCTGAAGTCCTCGATCGTCCCACAACCCAATCGGAATTGTGACAGATGCAGGCAAAAAAGTGCCTCCTATCGTCAGGAGCAAACCAATAACAGCCCAGATTAGTTCAATAGGAGCAGGCATTATAGCAGAAGAAAGAAGGAAGACCGAAGTTGCAATCGATCGTTTATGTTTGTGCAATTAAGAACGTCCTAACCGTCAGGGCGGTTGCTATATCATCAAACAGCATTCGTCAGAATGTATTTGTCAGATGCAAGCTTCAATGCCCGCAGCTTTTAAATTCTTAATACTAGCACTACTGTCAAAACAACCACCATTGTATGGTTTTCTGGTTCTCAAGCCTGGAGCTTGTGATAATTTAATGAGGACTTTTTCGCGGTCGGGCGATCGACTGCTTGTTTCCGTAGCTATTTCTCTGCCCTTTATCTTATAAGTTCACAATTGTCAAGCTCATTAATAACATTAATAATATTAATTAATATTAAATTGCCATTAAGTGTAAAGATTCTTAACCTAATCTTTACTTTTGCGCGCTATGCTGATGCGGGACACCCCTATAACGATCGCAGATTTTTTATACCTATGCTTTTTCGTCTCAACTTGATTAATCCAAACCGTTTGACTACTGCAATTTCCGCTATGGCGCTCGCCCTGAGTGTAGCAGCTTGCGGCAGCGGCAGCACAACCACAAGTAGCAGCCCCAGCCCCGGCGATACCGCAGCATCCCCCGGCGCTTCCCCCGTTGCAGCCACCGGCACAGCGGAAAACACCAAACTCGCCCTAGCCTCAGACGTAGCCATCACCGCAGCCGGCGCCTCATTCCCCGCCCCTCTGTACCAGCGTTGGTTTCAAGACTTCAACAAAATCAACCCCAAAGTACAAATTAACTATCAATCAGTAGGCAGCGGCGCCGGAGTCGAACAATTTACCAAAGGCACAGTAGACTTTGGGGCCAGCGACACCGGCATGAAAGACGACGAAATCGCCAAGGTTCCAGCCGACAAAGGCGTGATCTTGCTACCCATGACAGCCGGCAGCATCGTCATCGGCTACAACCTGCCAGACTTAACCGAACCGCTGAAACTGCCACGGGATGTTTACGCAGATATCTTCGCCGGTAAAATTACCAACTGGAACGATCCCAGAATTGCAGCCGCCAACCCGACCGCTAAATTGCCAGACCAAGCCATCACCATCGTCCACCGTTCCGACGGTAGCGGTACCACCGCCGTCTTCACCAAACACCTGAGTGCCATCAGCCCCGACTGGAAAAGTGCAGTAGGCGACGGCAAAACAGTACAGTGGCCCGTAGGCGTAGGCGCAAAAGGCAACGAAGGCGTCACAGCCCAACTCCTGCAAACCGTAGGCAGCCTCGGCTACGTAGAATACGGCTATGCCAAAAACAACAATCTCAAATTTGCATCTTTGGAAAACAAAGCAGGCAGCTTTGTCGCACCTACCGACGAATCAGCTTCTCAAGCTTTAGCAACTGTGCCGATGCCGGAAAACCTGCGAGCATTTATCGAAGACCCCGAAGGCGCTCAATCCTATCCAATTGTCACCTACACTTGGATGCTGGTCCCCAAAACAGTTGCTGACCCCAACAAAGCCAAAACTATCGAGGCAATGGTTGAATACGGCTTGAATGAAGGTCAAAAAGTTAGTTCCGAATTGGGCTACGTTCCTCTGCCCCAAAGCGTTAAAGAAAAAGTAGCCGCGGCCGCGGACGGCATCAGCCCAGATTACAAAATTGAGGTTGCCAAATAGTAATTGTTGACTGTTGACTGTTGACTGTTGACTGTTGACTGTTGTCAGAGGGAACAAAAGCCCTTCGGCATTGCGCGTGCGGGTAAAAATCAGGAAGAACAGAGATATTTCTGTGGGGCGGGTTTTACCAGAAATATTTGTTAAAAAGTCAGGGGATTAATAAATCCGCCCCTCTTCTATGTAACAATCGGTGCATCTGTGTAGGGGTGGGTTTTACCAGAAATACTTGTTGAAAAGTCAGGGAATTAATAAACCCGCCCCTCTTTGATTTTATTTATGGTCTTTCTTTCTGCTTCGTTCTAGCTTTTTCCGAAACAGGCTATTTTCAGCTACTATATATTTGGTTTTTTTTCTATGATTTCAGATAATAACAGCGCTCAATCACAGAGCCGATCGCGCTCTGGGGCAGAAAAATCCTTAGATCGAGGCTTTATCTGGCTGACTCGGATTTTGGGCATAGGAGTTGGTGTAATTTTGCTGGTAATCGCGCTCACCGTTGCTTATCGGGCTTTACCGGCGATTCAACAGTACGGTTTGGGCTTTCTGTTTGGCAGTAGCTGGAATCCGGTTAAAGAAGAGTACGGTGCGCTGCCGATGATTTACGGGACGATCGTCAGTTCGGCGATCGCGCTCCTAATTGCTGTACCATTAGGAGTAGGGACTGCCATCTTCTTAAGTGAAGATTTTTTGCCGCTGCCAGTGCGTACAGCTTTGGTTTTTTTAGTAGAACTTTTAGCTGCCATTCCCAGCGTAGTCTACGGTTTGTGGGGAATTGCTGTATTGATTCCCATTATTAGCACTGTCGGAAAGTTTCTCAACGGTAACTTCGGATGGCTGCCGATTTTTAGCACTCCGCCAGTCGGCCCGGGAATGTTGCCAGCCGGAGTAATTTTGGGAATCATGACTTTGCCCATTATTACTGCTATCTCCCGCGACTCTTTGGCAAGTCTCCCGCCCGATTTGCGGCAAGCATCTCTCGGTTTAGGGGCTACTCGCTGGACAACCATTTTTAGGGTACTCGTACCTGCTGCTTTCTCCGGCATTGTCGGCGGAATTATGCTCGGGCTCGGTCGCGCGATGGGAGAAACAATGGCCGCAACTCTGTTAATTGGCAATTCCAATCAGTTAAGTGCTTCTGTCCTAGCTCCTGCAAATACTATTGCTTCTTTGATGGCAAATCAATTTGCCGAAGCTTCGGGATTGCAAGTGGCGGCTCTGATGTACACGGGGCTAATTTTGTTTATTCTGACGCTGATTGTTAATATTTTGGCAGAGTGGATTGTTTCTCAAGTAAGAGCGAAGTACAACTAGAAGTTGACCGCAATTTCCTACATAGTTTTAGTTTATGTCAAATAGCGTCTCCGATGAGAATCCTTTCGTACCGAAAACAGGAAGTTTGAAGAAGGTTAAAAACAGCCCGCAAGCGCTGTTGAGTCTGGGGATGACTGTACTTGCTGGAGCTAGTCTGGCAATCACTCTGCTGCCTTTGTTTGCAGTTCTTTCCTATGTCACCCTACAAGGTTTCAATCGCCTGAATTTAGACTTGTTTACCAAGCTGCCACCGCCGCCCGGACTATCGGGAGGCGGTATTGCTAATGCAATTCTCGGTACATTGATGACGGTAGGAATTGCTTCTTTAATTGCTGTTCCTTTTGGTGTATTGGCAGCCGTTTATTTGTCGGAATTCAGCAGCGGTCAAATTGCTCGCTGGGTGCGCTTTGCTACTAATGTCCTCAGCGGCGTTCCTTCGATTATTGCCGGGGTATTTGCCTACGGTTTGTTCGTGGTAAATATGGGAGGTTTTTCGGCAATTGCAGGGGGCGCGGCGCTGGCCGTGCTGATGTTGCCGACGATTGTGCGGACTACTGACGAAGCTCTACAAATCGTCCCGCAAGATATTAGATGGGCGTCGGTTGGTGTGGGTGCTTCAAATTATCAAACGGTGTTGCAGGTGGTTTTGCCTGCGGCAATTCCGGCTATTTTAACGGGCGTGACGCTGGCAATTGCTCGCGCTGCTGGAGAAACTGCTCCTTTGATTTTCACGGCGCTGAATTCGCCTTTTTGGCCGGCAGGATTTGATAAGCCAACTCCGAGTCTTTCGGTTTTGGTGTACAACTTTGCAACGGTTCCTTTTAAGGCTCAGAAAGAATTGGCTTGGGCTGCATCTTTGATTTTGGTGTTGATGGTTTTATTGACGAGTATTCTTTCTCGCTGGGCTACTCACAAAAAAGTGTATTGAAGGGTGAGTTTTAAAAAGGCATTTATCCACTTATGGTTAAGGCCGAATGTAACCCAGGTTTTGAGTAAAATTTGAGAGGATTTTTACCTGTATGATGATGGATTTAGACCAGCAAACGGAAACAGTTTTACGGACAGAAAATATCAATATTTTTTACGGCGCTTTTCACGCGGTTAAAAATGTTTCAATGGAGATTCCTAAAAATCGCATTACTGCCTTGATTGGGCCGTCGGGCTGCGGTAAAAGTACAATTCTGCGATGTTTTAACCGCCTCAACGATTTAGTAAGCGGTTTTCGTTTAGAGGGTAGAATTGATTACCACGGTCAAAATCTTTACGATCCTGATATTGATGCTGTGGCGGTGCGCCGCAAGATTGGGATGGTGTTTCAAAAGCCGAATCCTTTCCCGAAGTCGATTTATGACAACATTGCTTACGGTGCGAGGGTGAACAATTATAAGGGGGATATGGATGAGCTAGTGGAAAAATCGCTCAGCCAAGCTTATTTGTGGGATGAGGTGAAGGATAAGTTGAAGCAAAGCGGTTTTTCTCTTTCGGGTGGTCAGCAGCAGCGTTTGTGTATTGCTAGGGCGATCGCGATTAATCCTGATGTAGTGTTAATGGATGAACCTTGCGCTTCTCTTGACCCGATTTCTACGATTAAGATTGAGGAATTGATGCGGGAACTCAAGGAAAAGTATACGATCGTGATCGTTACTCACAATATGCAGCAGGCTTCTCGGGTTTCTGACCTGACTGCTTTTTTCAATGCTAAACTTTCTGACGATGGGAAGCGGTTTGGCTATCTTGTGGAGTGTGATAAGACTGAGGTAATTTTCCAAAGTCCGAAGGAAGAGTCTACTTTAGATTATGTCAGCGGCCGTTTTGGTTGAGTCCCCGACAGGTTGAAACCTGTCGCTACACAAACGAAGCCCCTTTCTAAGAGACTAAAAATATTTAATTTGCTGAGTCTGGTAGCGACATAAACCGCGTAAAACTTTTGTAAATTTAGAATCCCGCTTTCTTAGAGAAAGCGGGATTCTGGATTTTATGATTAAAAGCTCGATCGTACTTTTTGCAGATACAAGCCAATGATTTTTGTGAAGAAATGCTCGAAGAGTTCACATATTCTTCATCCAATGCTTGAACAGGTTTTCTTTGACCATACTTTGCCGCATAACTTCGAGCAAGTATTCCTGAGCTTGGTCTTGGCTTAACCTTTTGACTTCTTCGCGCAGCACTTGAAGTTTGAACTGCTGTTCCATGCTGAGGCTGGTTGTAGGCATATCCATAAAATCGCTCCTCCAGTTTGCTGAGATTAATGCGAAATTGATCGGAATGACGTTTCGCAGGATTTGTTGTGTCTCCTACATTGTAAACTATCATAACATTCCCTTGACAATATGTCCAAAGTAGACATTTTGAAACTAATTTGTGTCGCAAAAGTACATCAAAGTGGGGGGAGCCTTATCATAAAAAGGCGTAAAGACAGGGAAGCCTAAGCCAAAGGAGCTAGTTCGTATGGATGCCATGGAGTTTTTTCAAAGCAGTGCTGGGGAGTGGCGTTCTCAGCGCAGCACTCACCACCTCGCTTTTCGTCAAGCGGAGATTGGGGATTCAAATATTCAGGTAACAGCCCTGGCTGCAGATGACGCGAGAGTCGCGGAGATTTGCAAGATGCACGAAGTCGATCCGAGCCGGGCTGCTGGGGGGGCTTTTGTGACTTGGCACGGCTCGATGGCGTGGGATAAGGATGATGAGAATCATAAAGGGTCTACGGTTTTCGCGATCGTCCCCGATCCTGAAAATCCCCGGCAAGGCTTGATGTTGCGCGAACGGGGCTATGCGGAAATTGTGCCGGTGGCTGGCCGTTTTGAGATGGATGATGAGGATGGGCTGCTGCTGATTACCGAATACGAGACAATGAGTTCGATCGAGCGTTTCTGGTTTGCTAATCCGAACGTGCGGATGCGGACGAGTACGGTAAAGCGCTTTGGCGGTTTCAGCACTTCGACTTTTTGTACCGAAATTCGGGTGCAACCAGACTCGGATGCAACATCACAACCCGCAGCAGATCAAGTGGCCGCCAGCGAGTTTTATTCGGCTCTGGGTTGGTAATTTGACTGTTGACTGCTGACTGCTGACTGCTGACTCCTGACTGCTGACTCCTGACTGTTGACTGCCCACTGCCAACTGACAACAGTCAACTGACAACAGTCAACAGTCAACAAATGTTACAGATTGTTGCAAAAATTCAGGAAAATCAGATTTAGATTGCGGGAATCCCCTAATCTGTATGTTGGTTAGTTGTATCCGTTTTGCTGGCAGCTCACGGTGTCAACTATTTCTGAAATTTGAGATAACGGAGATTTTAACGTGGCGCTTCCTTTATTAAGCTACGCCCCCAAGAGCCAAAACCAGCGCGTTGCTGGTTTTGAAATAGGGGGCGACGAGCAGCCGAGAATTTTCACAACTGAAAATGTGCTCTCGTCTGGAGACATCGAAAATTTGATTTGGGCTGCATATCGCCAGATTTACAGCGAACACCAAATCCTCAAGAGCAACCGCCAAAAGTCTTTGGAGTCGCAACTCAAGTTCGGCCAAATTACTGTGCGGGACTTTATTCGCGGTTTGGCAACTTCTGCTCCTTTCCTAGAGCGGAATTATCAAACTAACAGCAATTACCGGTTTGTAGAAATGTGCGTGCAGCGCGTTTTGGGCCGGGATGTGTACAGCGAGCGCGAAAAGATTGCTTGGTCGATCGTGGTAGCCAATAAGGGGCCTCAAGGCTTTATTGACGAGTTGGTCAATAGCGAAGAGTACCTGGAAAAGTTCGGCTACGATACAGTACCTTACCAGCAGCGCCGAATTTTGCCTCAGCGAGTTGGAGGGGACACTCCTTTCAACTTGAAGACGCCCCGCTACAGCGAATACCACCGTTCGCAGCTTGGCTTCCCGCAAATCATCTGGCAGACAAGTGTTCGCCGTTTTGTTCCTCAAGAACTGCAGGCGAAGGCTGGCGATCCGTCGAACTATTTGGGTATGGCGCGCGAGATGCCCACGCCTGCTACTCCACCGCAGCGCGTGCCTCTGGCTAATATCAATATTGCCACGATGGTTCCTCGCCGCTAATTGATCCTGTCTGATGCAATTATTTGTGTCGGGCGATCAACTGAATCGATCGGCTTTTACGCTGAGAGAGTTTTGAGTCTTGAGTTTTGAGGTTTGAGTTTTTTGATAAACTTGGAATCCAAAACTCGGGACTCATAATTTTTTGTCATTAGAAAGAAGGAAGAACGAAGAAGGAAGAACGAAGAAGGAAGAAGGAAGAAAAATAATTTGACCTTTTCCCATTGTTAACTATAAGTACATAGGTGCATTTATGCAGCCGCAATATAACGAAGGTGCTGGAAAACCATTGCGTCGCCATGCTCAACAGCTTCGTACCAAAGCCTTATACAGGTACGGTGCCGCAACAGGGTTGATGTTGTTGCCACTGCTGGTATACGCGGTAGCACCTTTTGCTCCTTTATTTTTGGTCGCGGCTCTTTTGATTGGGGCATTAATCGCCCTTCCGTTCCTTGAGGACGGGAAAACGTTTTGGAAGTCGTCTCAGAGATTTGACCAAGGCGCCTGTGGTGAAGAAAAGACTCAGCAAGTTTTGGAGTCCCTAATCCAATCTGGATGGATAGCTGAGTACAACTTAAGATTGCCGGAAGTAGGCGATATCGATGTGTGGCTGCGATCGCCTAAAGGGGTCAATTTTATTCTTGATGTGAAGTCTCACTCAACCGTAGTTTTGTTGGAGGGCGATGTGCTCAAGCGTCAATCTTACGGGAAATTGAGAGATTTTGAGAAAGATTTTCTGGCACAGATTGCCAAAGAAGTTACGGCTATCAAAAAAGCTAAGAAGTTAACCAAGGTCACTCCAGTAGTTGTATTTAGCGATGCCAAAGTGAGTTTTAGCAACAAAAAGAAGATTAGGGGTGCTTACGTCATGGAACTGGGCAATCTGGTGTCAGGGTTGCAAGAACTCGATCGCACCTAGAGGAGTAGATAAAAGTGGGAGAAATGAGAACAACGGCTACATCGATATGTTGGACATCAACAAATTTGCACAGAGCAGTACCCTCCCAGACTTGCACGAGCATCAAAGTGACACTTGTGCTATAAAAAACAGTTAAGGTAGAAAGAATATCCTAGAGGGAATATTTAACAAAGCAATCAAGGTAGATAAAATTCTCAACGCCTAATGGCGAATTGTCATAACAGCTTTGGTGACTGCTATACCAATTATCAAATATTAGCCCGCAACCGCAATATTTTTAGCAGGGTGTTGAATTGATCGGGCAAAGGTGCGATCGCCTCTATTAATTCTCCCGAGATTGGATGCTGCAAAGTCAGCCGCCATGCGTGGAGGGCTTGTCCGGTTAAATTGACGCCGATAGAACGGTTGGAACTGTACATCGGGTCGCCGACAATGGGATGTTTTATTTCGGCTGTATGCACGCGAATTTGATGGGTGCGGCCTGTTTCTAATTGATAGTGCATTAAGCAATAGTTGCCGATTCTTTCTTTGATTGTCCAGTGGGTAACTGCGGGGCGACCGCCTTTTTCTACTGGTACTACGGCCATTTTTTTGCGGTCTGTGGGATGCCGCCCGATGGGTAGGTCTATTGTGCCTGTTTCGGTGTTGGGAGCCCCGTAAACTATGCCTAAATATTCGCGGCGGGCTGTTTTAGTTTTGAGTTGGGCTTGCAGGTGTTGGTGGGCTATGTCGGTTTTGGCGATCGCGATCGCACCTGTCGTATCTTTGTCTAATCTGTGTACGATTCCCGGCCGCTGAACTCCGCCTATTTCTGCTAGGGGACAGTGGGCTAAGAGGGCGTTGACTAATGTACCGTCTTGGTGTCCGGCGGCTGGGTGGACGACTAATCCGGCTGGTTTGTTGATGATAATTAGGCTGTCATCTTCGTAGAGGATGTCGAGGGGAATTGCTTCGGCCTGCAAGGAAGTGGGCTGGGCTTCGGGTAATGTGAGGTGGATGCGATCGCCCGTTTTTACTGATATTTTTTTCGAGGTGCAGGTTTCGTCGTTGACTTTGACGTTGCCTTGTGATATGAGGCTTTGGATTCGCGATCGGGATAAGTCCGGTATCTGGTTTGAAAGCCAAATATCTAATCGCTGAGTGACATTACTGCGATCGAATTCCTCTGTATTTTCTACTGTGTAAATCTGTGCCGCAGTGTCTGTTTCTATCATTTACTTTTTACTATTTTTTGCCAAGTGTGTAAAGCAAATATCTTAATCATAACATCTGTGAGTTAGTTCGCGATCGCACGGGTAGCGAGAAACTGGGTTTTTTCACAGCAATACTTCGTTTGGGCCCGCAGACTCGGTAGAAAACCCGGTTTCTTTGGTCGGAGTGGTTAAGTCGCTTGAGTATAATCGTCAATTCTATCGACAATTGTCGCAGTGGCCGCAGCGCATTGATGTAGCTTCCTTGGTAAAGCCAAAAGCTTGCAGCAAAAATTGCCACCTGCACTCGCGATGTTTGAGATATTTAGCCATTTCTTCCGCTGCGCTAAAGTTTTGTTTTTCGCCTTTTTGCTGTGCGGATTTGTCGATGGCATAATTAAAAGGATCTTGCCATGTTAATTGTCCGCTGCTGTGCAAGATTGAAAGGGCGATCGCGCTTTCTGGAAATTCGCGGGAAACTGCTTCTATATCCCCTTTAACTGGCAGTTTTTTGGCTAATTGCTGAGCTTCTCGGTATTGCGATCGCAATTTATCTTGAAAAAATTCCTTTCTTTGTTTATCTTCGGGATAAAGCAAACCCGTCGGTTCGCTAATCAATGTCAGGGCGATCGCCGATTTGCCGTCGCGTCCGCCTCTACCAATTTCCTGAATGTATTCCGATAATAGCAAAGGTGCTTGATAATGAACAACCCACCGAACGTCTGGTTTATTAATTCCCATACCGAATGCTGAGGTACAAGTCACAAATTTAAGCTCATTGTTCAGCCAAGCTTTTTCTATTTTTCGTCGTGATTCTGGACTCAAACCTGCATGATAGGCTGCTGTTTCATAACCTGCTGCTTCCAACAAATCCGCCAAGCTTTCGCTATCTTTTCTAGTACGGACATAGACTAAACCTGCTTGTTTGGGTCGAGCTTTTATAAAATTCAATAACTGCTGCTTGCGTCCTCTCGGCGTCCAGACTGTTTGCACTTGCAGGTGCAGATTAGAACGGTAGGGACTTAGCAAAAATGCTTCGGGTTTTTGCAGTTGCAAGACATTTTTGATTATCTGCTGTGCTTCCGGGTTGGCGGTAGCGGTGAAAGCTGCGATCGCAATTTTACTGTTTGCTGGTTTAGCTTTCAACAAAGCCGACCGCACTGTTCCCAAACGGCGGTAAGCTGGTCGAAAAGTATCACCCCACTGTACTAAACAGTGAGCTTCATCTAATATTAAACCGTTGATTTGGATGTGTGGCTGACTTATAATTTCCCAAACAGGTTTGCTGAGTAATGTTTCGGGAGACAGGTACAGCAATCTTAATTTGTTTTGTTGCAGCGATTGCATAGTTTGTCGGCGCTGCGCTGTTGGCAATTGACTGTGGAGGAGGGAAGCGGGCAGATTGCGATCACGCAATTCTTGTACTTGATTTTCCATCAGTGCGACTAACGGCGAAACTACCAACGTTAAGCCTGTTTGTAACAAAGCTGGCAGTTGAAAGCAGATTGATTTGCCCCCACCTGTCGGCATAATTATAATTGTATCTTTTCCGGCTAATAAGCTACCGACTATTTCTCCTTGGGGTGGTCGAAAGTCGTCGTATCCCCATATTTTTTGGAAGGCGGCGCGGGCTTGATTTAATGATATTGGTTCTGGTTGGTATTTCATTTTATTTATTCCCAAATCAGACGTAATGTGAGCAGTGCGTGTCTACATAATTAAATTTTGTGTAAGTCTTGATGTACCAAGAAACCGGGTGGCTGGTTTCATAGTATGCAAGTATCGAGCAGAATAAGTGTTAATTTAATAACAGTTAATAATTTTACTTTTTGAATTATGAACGCAAGCACGTTAAGCGAAGTTTTCAGCTATCGGCAAAAGACTTGTGACCTTTTCGATACAGCGGGGGCGGTAGATGCGGTGCAGGAAGATGGTTTTGCGCTGATTCCTGGTGTACTCAGTCCGTCGGAAGTGGCGCAAACAAAGGAAGCACTGGATCGCCTGCAACCCTTCGGACTCGATGGTAGCAGTTGGAGTGAATTGAACCAGCATTTTAAGTGCGTTTTTAATCGCGATCGGCTGTGGCTCTCCTATGCCGATCGGCCGGGTATAATTGAGTTAGCAGAAGCATTAATGGGCAGCGATTGCCACATTATCGGCATGACTGCGTGGAAAAGCGGGCCCGGTTATGACGGTTGGCGGGTCCACGTCGATCAGGTATTTGTACCCGTGCCCGAAAGCGTGTTTGCCGTTAGCGGAGCCCTCGAAGAGGAACGCACTTTTCAACTACCAGTATGGATTTGTACAGCCCATTTCTATCTCAGCGACATCGCAGAAGACCTCTGTCCTACCTACATTATTCCTGGTAGTCACAAATCTGGTCGCAAACCTGATCGCGGGGAAGAAACTTGGAACGGAAATTCCCCAGAACCAGTTTTGTGCAAAGCTGGAGATGTGTTATTTTTCCGCAGTGAAATTTGGCATTCCGGTGGCAAAAATACGACAACAGATGGAACTCGCTACTTACTGCAAGTGCATTATTCCCACCGCAACATCGCGCAGAAATTTTCGCCTTGGCCGTGGCAGTTTAACCCCGAAATTATCGCTACCGCTACTGAACGGCAACTGCGGCTTTTAGGCAAACATCCTGAGTCAAATTACGGTTGAAATACATTGCTAATTTTGTTGGAGGCGCGAGTGATAATAGACGGGAAATGTCATATTTATTTTAGATTTTGAGTTTTGGATTTGAGATTACGATCAATTCTAGAGGCTGGTAAATCTCCGAATATCTTCAGAAATCCAAAATCCAAAATCTAAAATCTAAAATCGCCTAAGATTGAGCGTCTCGGCGGCCGAGTTCGTAAACGCCGCCACCAATACAGGCGATCGTACCCATAGATACCGCCCAACCAGTACCCAGAGAAAATTCTACGCCCCAATTGCACAATCCGCCCGCAATCAAAAAGGGCACAATGCTCAACAGCGAAGCGTAAAAGGCATTTTGAGCTTCTCTCGCTTGGCGGGTTCTTTCAAACTCGGCTTCCGAGGTGTAGAGGGATCTCTCAGCAAAATTCATCCAGCGGTTGAGTTGCAGGATTACCCATTCTGTGAGGGGCGACAGGCCCCAATAGAGGGCCAAAGACCACAAAGACGCACCGGCGATCGCAGTTGCGTCTATGGCAAAACTAAAGGGAAAAATTTCAGTAAGCATTGCTTGATGTTTGTGATGAATTTGAGATTTTGGATGTGATCCAAAATCTCCGAACTTAACTATAGTGTCAAGCAAAAGCTCGATCGAATTCAACCGCAGCACGAATTCCTCGGCCAATTTTTTTTATCACCCCTGGGCATTTACCCGGAAGCCTTGACACGGGTTTTGGATGGAGTAAGATACACGTTGTTGATAAACTGATTCGCGATCGCGGGTAGAGCTCAAAGCCAATCTTGCAGCGAATTGGCATAACTTACATCTTGCACCCTTCTTAGAAACGGGCAAGATGCCCGTTCCACAAACAATGATTTTTTTTGTGAGGTGGGCCGGAAAGCCCGCCCCTGAAAGCTTTATTGACAAGGGTGCAAGATGGGAGCCTAACAGACAACGCAAACTCGCACACACATTTAACTTTGAGCCGTGAAAAAAATCCTGCAAGACTCTAGAGGCCCGCTGACGGCAAAACGCTTTTTTCGTCTCAGACAGATGCTGCTGCTGGCACTTTCGATCGGCATTGTGTTGATCAGCCCTTATTTGCAGCAGCAGGTGGTCAAAGCTCAGTCAGGCTTACCAAGCAGAGTAGCGACGGGTAATTTGTGGCAAGAAGCTTCTTTTCCAGTCGAAAACTTTGAAACATACACTTCCGCCTTCGGCCCCCGTGGCGGGGATTTTCATTACGGTTTGGACTTGGCCGCCCCGGAAGGCAGCTATATCCGCAATTGGTGGGGCGGGCAAATTGTGGAAGTTTGGGAAGATGGTCGATGCGGCACTGGTATGGTGGTGCGATCGGGAAATTGGGAACACATCTACTGTCACCTCAGAGGCCGAGTGCTAACGGCTAACGGCGGGCGTTATTATACCGATCGCGAAGGTACGGTGCAAATTTGGCAAGGTCAAACAGTGCCTGCGGGTGCAAGAATTGCCAGAGTTGGGATGACCGGCCGCACGAGTGGGCCTCACTTACACTGGGGATTGAAGTACGGCGGCCGCTGGGTAGACCCGGCTTTGGTACTCCGGGAAATGTACGCGCAACAATCTTAAACAGTTGACTGTTGACTGTTGACTGTTGACTGTTATTACCAATAATATATTGTCCGGTTAAACACTTGTCATTGCGACCGTAGAGAAGCAATCGCAGAAACATTGCGATTGCTTCGTTTCACTCCCTGCGGACATATCGTAAGTGATTAGGCGGACATGATATAACTAATGACCACTGCCAACTGCCAACTGCCAACTGCCAACTGACTCTTTACGTTGGGGCCAACTCTTTTTTTGTCAACTCGGTGTACCGCTCGACAATTTGGCGGAATTCATCGCCGTCGATCGTTTCTTCATCCAACAGCGCTTCGACAAGTTTGTCTACCAAAGCCCGATTTTCGCGGATAATCCGGCGAGCTTCTTCGTAGCACTCACAGGCAATTTCCCTGACTTGCCGATCGATCTTGATTGCCAATTCTTCGGAATACTCTGATCGCGAATTCCAGTTTTGGCCCAAAAACACCTCATTGTTCGGACTTTCCAAAGCCACAGGCCCCAAATCCGACATTCCATAAAGCGTTACCATCTCCCTCGCGAGAGTGCTAACTTTTCTGAGATCACTACCGGCACCGGTGTCGATTTCAGCATCGCCATAAATTTCGGCCTCTGCCGCCCGTCCCCCCAAAGCTACTTTAATTCGGTTTAACAGCAAAGCCCGACTCCTCAAACCTTCGCTGTCAAGCATTTCGTCGTCGAGCACAAAGCTAGTAAAGCCTTCGATGCCGCCGGAACGGGGAATAATCGTTACTTTTTCCACCGGGTCGGCATTTTTGAGCATGGTCGCGACTAGGGCGTGTCCGACTTCGTGGTATGCTGTCATCCACTTTTTCTTGCTGTCGAGCAGTGGGTTGAGCGTAAGCCCGATCGTGATCCGGTCGATCGCGTCGTGAACTTCTAGGTTAGTAATCGTGTCTTTGCGACGCCTCGCTGTGAGAATAGCTGCTTCGTTGAGCAAGTTTGCCAAGTCGGCGCCGGAAAAGCCGGGAGTGCGGCGGGCGATCGTGTCTAGGGCAACTTCTGGGTCGAGTTTTTTGTTGCGCGCGTGAACTTGCAAAATCCCCAAACGCCCTTTGTAACTGGGTAAATCTACCGTTACTTGGCGATCGAACCTGCCGGGCCGCAGCAGAGCGGTATCGAGAACGTCGGGGCGGTTGGTAGCTGCAATCACAATCACGCCGCTGTTACCCTCAAAGCCGTCCATTTCTGTCAGCAACTGGTTGAGAGTTTGTTCGCGTTCGTCGTTGCCACCGCCGATACCAGCGCCGCGCTGTCTTCCTACGGCGTCTATTTCGTCGATGAAGACGATGCAGGGCGAATTTTCTTTAGCTTTCTTGAACAAGTCGCGGACGCGGGAGGCGCCAACTCCGACAAACATTTCGACAAATTCGGAACCCGAGATACTGAAGAAGGGGACTGCTGCTTCGCCTGCGATGGCTTTTGCCAGCATTGTTTTGCCGGTTCCGGGAGGCCCGATTAACAGAACTCCTCTGGGAATTTTGGCGCCGATGGCGTTGAAGCGTTCGGGTTTTTTGAGGAAGGTTACGACTTCTTGCAGTTCTTCTTTAGCTTCTTCGATGCCTGCTACGTCGTCGAACATCACGCCGGTTTTGGCTTCCATTTGGAAACGAGCTCTGGATTTGCCGAAGTTCATGGCATTTCCTTGAGATTGGGTCGATCGGCGCAGGATTGCCATCAACACTGCCAACACTGCAAAAATCACTAGCAAGTTTACTACTAAACTGACTGCGGCGGCGTTGTCGGCTGTTTGTTTGACTTCAAAGTCAATCTTTTTGGCGCGGATTTGCGAGTACAGTTCTCGGTTGTTGTAGTCGAACAGACTAACTGATTGGGTCTGATCGCTTTTTTGATTTTTTAGCCTAACCTTGGCAGTTTTTTGAGTTTCGTCTACTTCGATTTTACTGATTTGCCCTTTTTCTATGTTGTCGATCAGTTGGCTGTAACTCATGGTGTTTGGCGCGCTGTCGGCAAACACCGGGGTCGAGAGCAATATTCCTTGAGAAATCACCAAACTGCCCAGGATGCGCCAAAGATTCCGTCCTGGAATTGATTTTTTAGGATTCTGGCTCGACTTGTCTTTGTTTACAGCTAGATGCCCCAGCCATGCGTGTTTCCAAGAATTTTTCATATTGCTTTGCCCAATGTTGAAGACTGCCAAGATTGACCGCTTTTGGTTTGCTACGTTCATTTATTTTAACAAGATGGCGGGTGTTGGATGGGTTTATCTCTCGCGGGCATCTTAAGAGGCCCCTCAAAATAGCGGCCTGTTAACGATCCGAGTCTGTTCTCCCTTACCGGCCGAGCACTCACCCTCCTACCCATAACCTTGTGTTCTTCCTTCTATTTTCTACATCGGAAACTTTACTTGACAGTTGCCGATCGAACTTGCTATGTTAATCATACTCGTAATGAGTACGTTTTAGTAAAGCAGTTATTGTTTTTAAGCTTTATGGTAAAAATTGTCGGCATTGGTGGAAGTTTGCGGGCTGGCTCCTACAGCCAGTTAGCGTTGAAGGTGGTAGCAGAACGGGCGCAGGCCCTGGGCGCGGAAGTTGAAATATTCGATTTGCGATCGCTCAATCTGCCATTCTGCACTGGTGAGAATGATTATCTCGATTACCCGGATGTGGAAAAGCTGCAGAATGCGGTTAAGGAAGCCGACGGCTTGATTTTGGCAACGCCGGAGTATCACGGTAGCGTCAGCGGTGCTCTCAAGAATGCCCTGGATTTGATGAGTTTTGAGCATTTGGACGGGAAGGTTGCGGGTGCGATTAGTGTTTTGGGAGGGCAAGTTAACAGCAATGCACTCAACGATTTGCGCGTGATTTTGAGATGGGTACACGCTTGGGTAATTCCCGAACAAATTGCGATCGGACAAGCTTGGAAAGCTTTTAGTGCTGATGGTAAATTGTTAGATGAAAAACTGTCTGAAAGGTTCGACGAATTTGCTCGAAGTTTAGTGGAAAATACGCGGAAATTGCGAGGAATTTCGTAATTGTCTCTCAGGAAAAATGCAGTCTTGGACGCAACTGGCATATTATTCGGATACGTCAGTTGCAATAATTGCTCGATTTGAAGAGGTTTTTTCTCTAGTAGAGCACGCTATAAGCTGTAATGTAACTGTTAACAGTCAACAGTCAACAGTCAACAGTCAACTGACTTCAAAATGGCATATCGATCATATCTCCGAAAGGATGGGGTACGTCGATCGCCATTCTGCCGGGTTTTGACTCATATTTATCAATCCACTTTTTAGCCAATTCCAAAGCTTCCTCCTCAGTCTTGGCATTTTGGACGGCGACGTGGCGGTTGCCGCGGCTATCCCAAACCTCGACGTAGAAGACTTTCTGGGATTGAATAATCCAACCTTTATAAGTGTCTGCTGGTTCCATAGTTAGAATCCTAAAATAATCGGGCGGGGAGTTCCACTGGTGAGCTAATTGTAAATATTGCCCTGCATAAAATGAATTTTACGGGGGTTTCTATAGTATTTTTGGAAAAAAGTCAGTTTTACGGTTAACCTCATGACCAGACTCCTGAAGCAATTATTTAACTGGAGAAAATATCTCCAACCTTTGGCGGCGGCGATCGCGATCGCCCTAATCGCATCCCAGATGGCGGTATTGCCGGCATTGGCGACTGGCGTTTACGAAATACCCGTGTTGTCGGCGGGCGATCGAACTTGGGTGTTCGACAAAGGCGACGTGCTCAGCCGCAGCAGCGAAAGCAATATTAGCAGCGTGCTCGACAACCTGGAAAACAAAACAGGGAAACAAGTCAGATTTGTCACCATCCACCGCTTAGACTACGGCGAAACGACAGCCACTTTCACCGACCAACTGTTTGAACAGTGGTTTCCCACAAAAGAAGACCAGACTAATCAAATTTTACTCGTTCTCGACACTGTTACCAACAGTGCGGCAATTCGGACGGGGGAAGGGGTGAAATCCCTGCTAAGCGATGAAATTGCCCAGAGTGTGGCTGGGGAAACTGTGCAAGTGCCGCTGCGGGAAGCCAATAAATACAACGAGGCATTTGCCGCTGCAAGTACGCGCATTGCAACTGTTTTGTCGGGCGAACCCGATCCGGGTGCTCCTGAAGTTGTTGACAACATTCAAGTTGAAGGCACGTTTAAAAAAGCTGAAGAAACAGACCAAGGCAATGCCACAGTTGTTGTGGTTGTGCTGTTGGTATTGGCGACAGTGATTCCGATGGTGACTTATTTCTGGTATCAAGGTTTTTCGTGATCGGTGCTGCTAAATCCGATCAGTTGCCGTTTTGGCAAGAAAATATGGCAGGGCTGCACTAATCTTGAACGTATTCTCCATCGCTCAACAATGCAATTTCTGCCCGTACAAATTCCCGTCCCAGATAAGCCGCGTGATCTAACATTGTCACCGGGCTGGGGCGGGTTTCTTCTAGAATTTTGACACAAAGTTCTTTGGCGGTTCTGCCGGTAAAAAGTGTGACCTCTGTGCGTTCTACTTTGCCACGGGCGGGGATGGGTTTACCAGTTTCGGGATCGACGGCGAGGCCTCGATCGTCGATGATGTTGGTGAAATGTTTGGCACAAATTAAGCTGGTTTCGCGATCGAGATAAATGATGAAGTAGCCGCCCGGATCGAGGTCGATGTGGCGTTTGGATAGCTTGTCATCGATTGCGGTGAGATTTTCCAAGGTTTGACTCATGGTTTGTGAAAGAAAGTAGACAATAGCTGTGATTTGTTCTGCTATTTCTAGTTTAGTCGGCTGCGGGACAAGTTTGGCAGGTTGGTTGGTTGAATGCGGGGGGAATTTTCGGGCGATCGACAATTCCTGCAATTTGCCGATCGCTCCTATGCTACAGTCGATCGGGCTCGACAGAGAAATTGATGAGTGAACTTAAGACGCGATCGCTGTTATATCCCCGACTTTTTCAAGAAGTCGGTGCTCGGGGTATTGTGTTTTTTTAGCCGTTGCTCACTTATATAGGATGCAAACTCGGTTATTATTATATATAGAATTTGTTCGTCTTAAGCTAAGCAAGAATGAAATTTATAGATTTGTTTTCGGGAATAGGAGGTTTCAGACAAGGTTTTGCAAAAACTGGCTTTGAATGCGTTTTTTCCTGCGAAATTAACAGCAAATGCCGAGAAGTTTACACAAAAAATTTCGGTGAGGTTCCTTTTGCCGACATCAGTAACATCAATCCCGCCGATTTAGCAGACTTTGATATTTTAGTCGCCGGGTTTCCGTGCCAACCTTTTAGTATCTGTGGCAAAAAGCTCGGTTTTGAAGATACTAGAGGCACGCTATTTTTCGAGATTTGTAAAATTATAAAAATCAAGCAGCCTCAAGTTATCGTTCTCGAAAATGTCAAGCACTTAATTTATCACGACAAGGGAAATACCTTAAAAATAATTATTGCCAGTCTTGAAGATTTGGGATACAGCGTGAATTACAAAATGCTGAATGCTAAAGACTTTGGAATTCCTCAACATCGTGAAAGAATATTTATTATTGCAACTCAAGGTAAACCATTCAATTTTTCTCGGCTTAAAACCCAGTTGACTCCAAAACTCTGGGAATTTCTAGACGAGACAGGGGATTTTGAAATATTGGATAAATCCGAGTATACTTTAATTGAGTCTCCAAGAAAGCAAGATTCGGGACTTTTGTTTGTAGGTTACAGAAATAAAGGTACTTGGAAAACTGGCGTCAGGCCAAATACAGAACATTTATCGAGAGTTCACAGACAGCCTAATCGAATTTATTCGGTAGATGGAGTGCATCCGACAATTCCTTCGCAAGAAACATCTGGCAGGTTTTTTATCTACATTCCTGAGCAAGATATGGTGAGAAAGTTGACGCTGAAGGAATGTTACCGTCTTATGGGTTTTCCTGAAGATTTTAAAACTTATCCGAGTGCGGGGGAAAGTTACAAGCAAATTGGGAATTCGGTTTGTGTGCCGATTGTAGAGGCGATCGCGCAAGAAATATTAAGTCAAAATTTATTGTATGATGAAATGAAGGGATTGCCAAGAGAAATAAATGAATATTTAGAGCTTGGTCTTTTCTAACAGCACTTACGCAAGTGTGCCACTCCCATCGACTTTTAAGGTGCGTCAGACGGATGTATAGAGCGATGAGCGAGGATTTGGGTTCTGAAGCACCCTACTAATACAAGATTAAGATTAAATTCCTTAATTCGAGCGCCAATTTCATTTTAACACAGCCTTATGATGTGCAATTTGCACTCAAAACTTTAATCGTTGACGGTCGATCGATATTTGTATGAACACGGCAGTGCGGTGTCCAAATCCGAATATATTTGTAGGGATACAGCACTGCTGTGTCCGCGATATTTGCAAGGACACGGCACTGCCGTGTCCCTAAAGAAAACCGCCATACAACCACCGATCGATCGGAGGGAATCTTAATTCCCAACTGCAAACTTGTCTTACGCTGGAACTTGGATTCTTTCAGTGCCGGCAAGTTCAAAGGCTGCGTGAACTGCCTTCAAAGCAGTTACGGCTTGTTCCTCATCCACAACACAGCTAATTTTAATCTCGGAAGTGGCAATCATTTGAATGTTGATTTGCTGGCGGGAAAGCGCTTCAAACATCTTTGCCGCTACTCCCGGATGCGCTACCATGCCGGAACCGACCACGCTAACTTTGGCTATTTGTGTATCGACTGCTACTTCGCCCCATCCGAATTCTGGGGCGGCTTTTTCCAGGGCTTTTTTAGCAGCTTCGGCGTCAATTTGCGCGACGGTAAATGCAATGTCGCGAGTTAATATGCCGTCGATATTGTGGCAGCGCTGCGACTGAATGATCGTGTCTACGCTGATATTTTCTTCGGCTAAAAGTCCGAACAGTTTTGCTGCTACTCCGGGTCGATCGGGCAATTGGCGAATTGCTAGACGCGCTTGATTGAGATCCAACGCAACGGCGCGGACTGCGGGCGGTTTGTGGGATGCTGAATGCAGCCCAATAGGGGAGTTGGCGACATCAAATGCTTTGCAGAGTTCAGCAACGGCCCGATCGCAATCTTCGGCATCGATCGCACAACTAACTTTCACCTCGGATGTAGAAATCATTTGAATGTTAATCCCCGCATCCGCTAAAGTCTTAAACATCTGCGCCGCTACCCTCGGACGACCGATCATTCCCGCACCCGCAATGCTAACTTTAGCTATTGGCCGCTCTTCTGCTTTCACTTCCGGTTCTCCCAATTCTGGGCGAGAATTCTTGCCGAGGGTGGGAATAATTGCATCTGCAACGGCGGTGGCTTGTTGCAGAGATTTTCGCGTCACGGTGAAGGCAATATCGTTAGTATTTCCTTCATGAATTGACTGGATAATTAAGTCTACATCGAGGTTTTGTTGGGCGATCGCACCAAACAACCGCGCTGCTACGCCGGGGCGATCGGGCAAACGCAGCAGCGACACCCCCGCCTGATCTAAGTCAAATTCCACCGCATCCACCGCTGTTGCGAGCTCCAAACCCTCCAAAGGCCGAAGTTTCGGGGGTGGGGACACTACCCGCGTACCGGGGGCGTCACTCCAGCTAGAAAGCACTACCAGCGGCACGCCGTAATTCTTCGCAATTTCTACCGCGCGCGGGTGGAGGACTTTTGCCCCCAAACTCGCCAATTCCAGCATTTCGTCGCAAGTGATTTCGTCCATCAATTGGGCGTCGGCAACCAAGCGCGGATCTGTAGTCAGAATTCCGGGAACGTCGGTATAAATTTCGCACCTGTCGGCCCGCAGCGCAGCAGCCAAGGCTACGGCGGTTGTGTCGGAACCGCCACGGCCCAAGGTGGTAATTTCCAATTCTCCGGCATCGGCGATACCTTGGAACCCCGCAACCACAACGACTTTACCGCTTTTTAACTGGCTTTCAAGCCGATTCGGGTCAATTCGCAAAATCCGGGCGCGGGTATGGGCAGCTTCGGTGACAATGCCAACTTGGGCGCCTGTGAGGGAAATTGCGGGCTGTCCCATTTCCTGCAATGCCATGCTCAAAAGTGCGATCGAGACTTGTTCCCCAGTGGAGAGCAACATATCCATTTCCCGCTTATTGGGATTTGGGGAAATTTCCTTGGCGAGTTTAACTAAACCGTCGGTGGTTTTGCCCATCGCCGAAAGTACGACAACGAGAGAGTTGCCGAGCTGTGCTGTTTTTACAACTCGTCGGGCTACTTCCAAAATGCGATCGACTGTACCAACCGAGGTTCCGCCATATTTCTGAACAATTAGTGCCATAGGACTTACACAAAAAGTGATGTAATACTTAAGCTAATATACGCAAATTTCCGATGATAACCGATGAATGTTTATATCGTTTCTGAGGAGGCTGCTAGGCGATCGGGTTTTTACAGCGCATGATGTTCCTAGGGACAGTGAATAGCCGTGTCCCTACCGGAACCTGCGACTTATGCGAATTTAGCTTTTTGATTGAAGAATTGCGAATGACTTATGAATATCTTAACCCCGATAGTCCTCAGTCATCGCCAATCTAAAATCTAAAATCTAAAATCTAAAATCGCATTACTCGCCTTCTAACTCTCGCAAACGCGCTTCCAAAGCTTGAATTCGCAACTCAGCTTCTATGCGCCTTTGTCGTTCTCGTTCTGCCACTAATTCGGCTTCTTCTGCCCGTTCCTCGGCCGCCGGCAGCAAATTCCCAGAGGCATCCCACCAGCGCAGCCAAGGCAGTTCTACACCCTGATCAACCCCTTGCCAAATACCTAATTCCACTCCTATTTGTGCGATCGGGTAATGTCCGCGCTCATTTTGTGGAACTAACTCGAACCGATCTTCTACCAAATGATACACTTCAAATTGTGCCTTTTTGACTTCATAAATGCCGTGAAAAGCCGCTCTAATTATCCGTTCGTAAATCCAGAATTTGCCCTGGCGAGGAGTCCTATCTCTTTCTTCACTGCCATCACCAGAAACAAATTAAAGTACAATCAGAGGCGGCATTAATTCCTGCCACATTACATAGGATCGGCGAAGATTTCCGTCAAGAGTTGGCGGCACGTCGGGCACGTAAAACCAATCAGGTGCTTCGGCTCCTCTTTCGGGCGGTTCCGGGGGTTGGGCAACCCGCCAGTAAATACCGGAATCTTGACCGATGCAGTATTGTCCGTCCGGATGAATTCGATCTAAAATCAGTCGGATTGATGTTGTTAACAGGATGCTTTGAGGATGTTCTTGGACGTTTTTTACAAAAGTACCGTCGGACTCTGGTAATTGAGTGTGCTCAAAGAAATCTGTTGCTATAATTTCGGGTTTTTCGGTGACACTCATGCTGACCTATTGAATGTTTAAAGATTATACTTATAATTTGTGACTTAAAGATTAATAATGTTATTATATCATTGGAAACCTCCGGTTCCTCTAGTAAAAATTTTCCGAAATATGAGTAAGTACAAGTTAATTATTTTTGACTTCGACGGCACCTTAGCAATTACTCACAAAGCTATTGTATTTTGCTTTACCAAAACTTTTGAAACTTTCAATATTACCCCGCCTGCTGCTGATACTATTATAAGTACGATCGGCATCAATTTACCAAATAGTTTTAAAATCCTGCATCCGGCGATCGAGGAAAGCGCAATTCCTGAATGGGTGGAAACTTACCGCTCTTATTATCGGACGGAAGGTGAAAAGCAGGTAGAGTTATTTACCGGGACAAAGCAAGTCTTGCAGTTGGCGCGAAAGTCGGGATTGAGCTTGGGAGTTTTTAGCAACAAACACGTTAGTTTTGTGAATTCGTTACTGCAAAAATTGAAAATTTACAGTTTTTTTGATTTGATTTTAGGTGACAACGGAGAAATAATTATGAAACCCGAGGCGGCGGTTTTTCACTCAATTATTAAACCGCTGTTCCCGGACTTGGATAACAGTCAAATTTTAATGGTTGGCGATACAGCGATTGATTTGCTGTTTGCTAAAAATGCTGGGATAGATGTTTGTTGGGCGGCTTACGGATATGGCGATAGCGCTCAGTGTCTCGCCCTAGAACCGACTTTCGCGATCGACGATATTTCAGAACTTGCTGTGTTCGTTCAACATTAATTTTTCCGGTTTTTTTATTGGATCTTTGGAATCGTTTAAATCCTATGTCTTTTATTCAAAATATTTCTATAGAGACTCCCGGCATTAGATTTTGATTCAATCAAAAAAATAAATGCGCGAACTTGTAAGCTACCTAAACCCTGCCAAGCAAACCATACCAAAGATAGAGTGATCCCGGGAACAGCTATTATAAATTAACAAGTAGGATTCCTTTGAAGGTAGAAGGCACAAGGCAGAAGCAAAGAGGAAAAAAACGAGGGAAGCCAGATTTTTTTCAGGTAGAATTTACCGCCCAAATTCTGCATAATAGCCTTCTAACTTCTGCCTGTGGAAAACAGGCAATTCTGTTAAAGTCTAGGGTGTGCTGCCAGTCGGGATCTGTACAATAAACTCAATTTATAGAAAATCATGCAGATAGATATAAGCATTCCTTCTGAAACGCTATCGCCGACTCGTACTGGCGGCACACCGAATTTAATAGAAGAAGTATTTCGGCTGTACGATCGCGCCCTGGCAGCTACCAGCAACGGCATCGCGATCGCGGACGCTACCCGGCCGGACAAGCCTATAGTCTACTGCAACGGGGCTTTCGAGCGGATTACAGGCTACAATCGCAGCGAAATAATCGGGCAGAACTGCCGCTTCCTGCAAGGCCCGGATACCGATGGTGCTGCCGTCGATCAAATCCGCGTGGCCCTGAAAGAACAGCATGACTGCAAAGTCGTTCTGAAAAACTACCGCAAAGACGGCACCCCCTTCTGGAACGAACTCACCATATCGCCGGTGCGCGACAGCAGCGGACTCGTTACCCACTTCATCGGCGTCCAATCTGATATCACCGATCGTAAACAAGCAGAAGAAGCCCTCAAACAAGCCGAGGCAAAATACCGCAGCATCTTTGAAAACGCCACCGAAGGCATATTTCAAACCGCCCCAGACGGGCGCTACCTCAGCGCCAACCAGGCACTCGCCCGAATGTACGGCTACGATTCCCCGTCAGAACTGATCGCAAAATGTTCGGCAAAAAACCTTTACGCCGATCGCACCCGCCGCGCTTCCTTCATTGCAGAAATCAGCAAAAATGGCTCCCTGAAAGAGTTTGAGTCCTGCGTCCGCCGCAAAGACGGCAGCACTACCTGGATCTCGGAAAACGTGCGCGAAGTCCGCGACGAAGATGGCGAACTCATTTACTACGAAGGAACCGTCGCCGAAATCGCCGATCGCAAGCGCGCCGAAGCAGCCCTGCGAAATCAAGAATACTGGTTGAAAACCGCGATTAACGCCGTGCCCGACGCGATCAACCTCACAGACAGCGAGGGGCGCTGGCTGATTGCCAACGACTGCGCCCTCCAACTTTTGGGGTGGGAAACCGCAGACTACCAGGGCAAAACTACTGCCGAACTCGCTGCCGCCGCCGATCCCAGAGTCAGAGAAATCCTGCTAACTTGGCAGGAAACCGACGAAACCACCTGGCAAGCAGGCACTCTTACCTCCAGCCGCCAAATTGTTTCCTTGCCCACAGGCGGCAGCAATTTGTTTGAAGTGCGGAAAGTGCCACTGTTCAACCCCGACGGTTCGCGCAAAGGTTTGGCAGTCGCGGGGCGTGACATCACGCAGGAAGTGGCAGCGGATGCAGCTTTGCGAGACAGCGAACAGCGGTTTCGGGCAATTTTTGAACGCGCTGCGATCGGCATGGTAGTCGCTACCCTCGAAGGTGTTGCGATCGCCACTAATCCGGCATTTCAAGCTATGTTAGGGCGATCGGAAGCTCAACTGCGGGGTGTCGGCCTCGACGACTGCGCGCACCCGGAAGACGCAGAAGTTTCGCGCCAGTTGCGCCAAGAGTTGGCCGCGGGCTCCCGCGAAGCTTATCAAATTGAGAAGCGCTACCTCCGCCAAGACGGCAGCATCAGGTGGGGACGCCTCAGCGCCTCTGTCATCGACAGCAGTCAGGGAACGCCACAGTTTATTTTGCAAATGGTAGAGGATATTACCGATCGCAAACAAGCCGAGTCAGCTTTGTTTCAAAATGAGGCTAAGTGGCGATCGCTAATTCTCAACAGTTCCGACATCATTACTATTCTCGACGCCAGCGGTCGCATTGTTTACGAAAGCCCTTCTGTAGAAAGAGTTTTAGGCTACGAACCCGATGAACTCGCCGGTCAAATTGCTCTCGATTTAATCCACCCTGACGACCTTGCCTCGGTGATTTCCGACGGCGAAAAACTGCTCGCAAATCCAGGCGATGCGATCGCCCTAGAAGGTCGGTTCCGCCGCGCTGACGGTTCTTGGTGTTTTCTCGAAGGTGTGGGCATCAACTTGCTAGCAGACCCCGCTGTGAAAGGAATTGTGATCAACTCCCGCGACATGACGGCGCGCAGGCAAGCAGAGTACCGCCTCAGCAAAATCAACGAGTGCTTTTTGGGATTCACCACCGACGCCGCTGAGAACATCCAGCGCCTGACATCCTTAGCCGGCGAGCTTTTGGGCGGAAGTTGCGCCATCTACAACCGCGTCGGTGGCGGTCTGCTGCGCGCGATCGCGACTTGGCAAGCGCCGCCGGACTACCCGCTGGTCGATCGCGCCGAGGACCGCATCTGCACCGACGTATGCAGCAAAGGAAGCGATCTGGCTGTTGCGATTCCTGACTTGCAGAACACGATCTACGCCCAAACCGATCCCGCTGTCATCCGCTACCAACTGCGAAGCTATCTGGGACAAGCAGTGCGGCTGGGCGACAATTACGTGGGTGCGGTGTGCGTTGTCAACACCGAGTCGATCGCGCCCACAGAAGCCGACTGCAAGCTGATCGGAATTATTGCCGGGGCGATCGGAGTTGAGGAAGAACGGGCCGCCGCCGCCGATCGCGATCGGCAAAAATCCCAAGAACTGCAAACAGCTTTGAGCGACTTGCAGCAAACTCAAATGCAGTTAGTACAAACCGAAAAAATGTCTTCCCTCGGACAGGTGCTAGCAGGAATTGCCCACGAAATTAACAACCCAGTTGGCTTTGTCGCTGGCAACCTCTGCCACGTCCGAGGCTACGTTCTAGACTTATTAGAAATCGTACAGGTCTATCGAGAAGAGTACCCGAATCCCCCAGCAAAACTTCAGCAACAAGCCGATGATATAGACTTAGAATTTCTAGCAGAAGACCTGCCCAAGTTGCTCAGTTCGATGCAGACCGGATGCGAGCGCATTGTAGAAATTATTCAAACTCTTCGCAATTTCTCGCGGGCAGACGAAGCTAAAATCAAGACGGCCGACATTCACGAAGGTTTAGAAAGTACCTTGTTAATGTTGAACACCCGGCTGAAAGCCAAGGCAAAATGGCAGGGCATTAAAGTGATAAAAGAATACGGAGAACTGCCCCAAATAAACTGTCATCCCGGGCTGTTAAATCAGGTATTTATGAATGTATTGGCAAATGCGATCGACGCCTTGGAAGAAAGCAGCAGCCAAGCCAAAGACACCGAAAATCCTCTCTTTCCTACTATTACCATTCAAACTGAAACGATTGATGACAAGAGCATTTTAATTCGGATCAAAGACAACGGTATGGGTATTCCCGAAGATCAGATTGTGCGTTTGTTTGACCCGTTTTTTACTACAAAACCCGTAGGTAAAGGCACAGGTTTGGGTTTATCCATCTCGCACCAAATTGTCGTTGAAAAACACAACGGTAAATTGCAGTGCCTCTCAGAACCCGGTAAAGGCACTGAATTTATCATCGAAATTCCAATTCGTTGACATCAGGACGGTGCTAATCAGGATATCATATCAATTCCGGTTGCACTCCTCATGATTGTTGACTGTTGACTGTTGACTGTTGACTGTTGGCTGTTGACTGTTGGCGGTTAACTCGGGGTCGAAAAACTGAAAGATGGTTGAGTGTTGACTGTTGACTCGATTTTACGCCAGACGATGAAGCGCGGATTTGCTATCAGTGGTTTGACACCCTAGTCTAATATCAATTCCGGTTGCATCGGAATAGTCAAATCCAGTCAAAAGTCAACAATCACGGATGGATGGTGTCACCGGAATTGATAGAATTTATCTGCATTAATCTGTGTTTATCTGTCTGTATCTGCGGTTAAAAAAAAGAGAATGTATTAACCGCAGATGACAATGGATTGACGCTGATTCACGCAGAGGTCGAGAAGAGAGATAGGAAGAATTCCGATGCTAACAGATTTGATATAACGCGGTAAGGCGGTTCAGGCATACCTTACATATAGCTGTTTTCCAATGAGTCAGGTAATCTACACTCAGCACCCCATTACCGATTATTAATGTGTAGCTGACTCAACTGAAAAATACTATAATTAGGTTCAAGGCAGACCTAATTTACTTAAAAACTAAACTGCGTCCGCAAATTGCCAACAAAAATTGTCGGGTTGTTATCGAAATTATTGGCATTCCAGATCGCATAAAATGCCGGCACGAGCGAAATATTCTCGGTGAGAGGCAAATAATAAGTGGCTTCAATTTCGTACTGCTTGCCACCATTCCCCCCGCCAGAAACCAGAAACCTCCGACCGCCAGTAACGTCAAAAGGTACTAAAAATGAGGCCGTAAACACAGCTCCTTTCTTGAAGAAATCAGGAAGTGCAAATCCTAACATATAAGATTGAGTTTTGATCGTGCCGTCGGGTCTGTCAGTCTTGGGAAATATATTGGTTTCGGCGTAGCCGTAGCGACCGAAAAGACCGAAACGGCGGCTGAGCGACCAATCGAAATTAAAGCTATAAGTATTGGCAGTAGCATTGCCGAGACGGCCACCGAAACCGTCATCTGCCAAACCGTTAATCGGCCTGCCATTCGGTGCTCCAATTAGCCCGCCAATTTGCTGGATGTTGGAACGGCTGTACAAAAACCGCAAATTTGCCCGATCGCTCGGACTGAATGTTAGTTCGGCGGTACTCGTATTTGTCCCACCAAACAAGCCTTGAGACGGATTGGAAGCGGAATTAAACACCGGAGTGGGCAAAAATTCCATACTCTCGCCCAAATAGCCCAAACGCAGTTTCAATTGGCGGCTGATATCCCACAAAGCCAAAGCACCTGCGCCGCGTTTGGTAGCAGTTAACAAAGTGCTGTTGTTAGAATTGAAACTGCTCGCACCGTCCACGAAAAAGCTAAAGTTATTGTTGTCAAAGTAGCGGTAGAAATTAATTCTCGGGCCGATTACTACTTGCAAGCTGTTGCTAACCGGGAACTGATAAGAAAGTTCTCGCAGGATAACTTCATTGGGATTCACTCCAGCAGTCTGGTCTAGAAAAGGAGTACCAAAAGTATTAAAAAGACCCGGAGAAGTATACTGATTGGCTGGTGCAGTTCCGTTACCTACAGCTAGCTGTGTAATCAATTGGTCTTTCCCTGTAAAAGAAGTAGTGAGGGTTAACCAAACTAAGTGGCTGAAAGTAATTTCTGGGTCGTCCACTGTCTGCACAATTGGTCTGTTGGTGACAGGATCGCGTCCGGGTACTCGATCGAGCGGAGCAGCATCTGCATTTATTGCTTCAACTCGGACTCGCTTGCCCGCAAAAGCTCCACTCAGATTAAACCAAGCAAATGCGTTTAGTTTAGTCGTAGTTGAAAATTGGTTGGCTTCTAATTCGGCAGTGCGGGCTTCTAAAGCATCCACTCGACCGCGCAAAGTAGCTAATTCTGCTGCAAATTCTTCTTGCAATCTTTGCAAAGCAAGTAAATCTTCTCGCTTGACTAAATTACCAGTAGAACCGCCAAGTTGTTTGGTAATTTGGTCTAAGCAAGCGTTTAATCCGGCGGCGAATTCATACCGAGTCATTGCTCGATTGCCTCGGAATGTGCCGTCTGGATATCCCGCAATGCAGCCGTATCTTTCTACTAGGGATTGCAAGGCTTGAAAAGCCCAATCTGTCGGCCGCACGTCGGACAGTTGGGAAACAGAAGTGACTTGTGCTGCGTCTTCTTGTATGCTGAGGTCATCAGCGGTGCCCGTCTCGCTGCTGATGTCGGCAACTTTGCTGGCTTCAGCAACGTTTTGAGACTGAGGAGAGTTTGCAATTTCTAACTCCTGTGGGGGCAATTCGCGAATTGCCTCCGTTATTTCTGGGGTTGTTGTTGCGCGATCGCCTGTTGCTTTATCTTGTTTGGGTAAAGCACGATTCACCCATGCTATATCTGTTTCGGGTAAAGCGCGATCGACTGTTGCTGCATCTGTTTGGGGTAAAGCACGATCGACTGTTGCTATATCTGTTTGAGGTAAAGCACGATCGACTGTTGCTGCATCTGTTTGAGGTAAACCACGATCGACTGAGGCATCTGTGTCGGGTAAAGCGCTATTCACCCATGCTGCATCTGTGTCGGGTAAAGCGCGATCGACTGCGGAGTTAGTCTCTGCGCTTATCGCCGCTAACTGCGGTATCTCAATCTTACCTGCTGCCAGCGCTGCGTCTGGGGTAGCCTCCGGGACGGCACTCGCTTCTAGCGCAACTTCTGGAGTTGAGGTATCCTGAATTTGAGCTGTTGCTGCGATCGGCCCCAAAGGCACTGCCGCACCAGAAATCAAGAAAGACAGCCAAAAAGCTTTAAGGGAGGTTGAATTATTCACCATACCGCTCACACCACTTGTTGAAAATTAAATTTGGCCAATCTTAAACGATAAGCTTGCTTATAAATGTGTTTGGTTTAACAAATTCTTATAAATAGTTAAAAGAATTTTAGGAAGCCCTCGGTTCCAGATCGCTGATGACTACTGACTACTGACTAATTCCCAAAATGAAGTTTTTATTAGTTACAGATTTAGACAACACGCTAGTCGGAGATGACGAAGCAACTCAAGTTTTAAACCAGCGCTTGCAATCAAAACGATCGCAAATTTGTTTGGTTTACGCTACCGGGCGTTCTTACGCTTCAACTTGCGAATTAATTGCCCAAAAACAACTGCTAGCACCGGACTATTTGATCGCAGGTGTAGGCAGCGAAATTTACCAAGACGGAACCCTCGACTTAGATTGGGCGGAATATCTTTCTCAAGACTGGGATAAAATGGCGATCGCCTCTTTAGCTCAGCAGTTTTCCCAGCTTAAACCCCAATCCCTAAAAGAACAAAATCCTTGGAAAATCAGTTATTGTCTGGAACCAGCAGCAGAAAATAGTTCGATTGTCCAGACTTTGCAGCGAAAGTTAACTGAATCGAGACTGCCAGGTCAAATCATTTTTAGCAGCAATCGCGATGTGGATATTTTACCGCAAACTAGCAATAAAGGTAATGCCCTTACTTATTTACAAAAGCGCCTACAAATTCCATCTGAGGCAACATTAGTTTGCGGTGATTCTGGCAATGATATCAATATGTTTGAACAGGATGTCCGGGGAGTAATCGTCGCTAATGCTATGTCAGAGCTCTTAGAATGGCATCGCGAATGCGGCACTGAAAATCATTATTTAGCAGGTTCTGCTTGCGCTTGGGGAATCATGGAAGGAATGGCATATTTTTGGGAATTTTGATGGCCAAAAATTCGGTTTGGTTTGTATGAGCACTCAAGTCCTCATAAAAATCACAGGACTGAAGTCCTCAGTACAAAGGCACCCGAAGCACCCCAAGTCCTGCAAACCGTTAAAATCTGTTCAGGAATCTCAACCGCATATCGATCGAACCTGCGAGTTGCGATACCATCAGCGTGTACTGCTTTATCAAAGCTAATCGAACTTAACTTTAGTTACCTCAAGCGAGTTGAAGTTTATTTCCTAACCCTGTTGGTTAGTCGGCTATCCGCCGATCGCCAAAGGTTCTATAGTTAAGTTTAGCGCCTCAACCGAAATTACTCTCTCTAAAAAAACTTATCTTTCTAGATGAAGAAGATGTCGGTTTAGCTCACTATTTGCCCCTTTAGTTCAGTTCGCGAACCCACCGCCACATGGAACAAAATACTTTACCCGTAGAGGTGATTCTCTCTCACCCCCGCCAATATTTAGGTAGCATTCGGCTGGATTGGACGCCACAACCGGGGAACTATCTAGATTTAGAGGGACAAACCTACGCTGTTTTGGAACGCCACCACCGCTATCAACTCAAATCCGGCCGCTACCGACTGCAAAAAATTGCCCTGTACGTGCAGTCGGCCACACCGCCGACGGAAAGAACTTTTGTAAGCGGCATCTGGGTTATCGGAGATGCTAGCTGCCGTTTTAATGCTCGATCGGAAATTCTGCGCTGTGCTGTCAATCCCAATGGCCCGTGCAACTGCTGCTGCGATTACGAAAAGTCTTGAACCATCGAGTCAGTAAACAATTCCACCTCGCCCAACTGAGAGTGCCGAGAATCTCGGCGTCTCCCTCATTTACCAGAAACTATCAAAACCAACTAGCAACTCTCGAATCAAATTTAACTTCTTCAGGCAGGCGGTAATCTATCTTCTGATAGCTGTGCAGCACCTCGCGAATGCCAGTATGAATCAAATTTTCTATGTGCAGCAATTGCTCTGAAGAACAGCGAACCTGAACTGTTTGGTTTGACACCGACTCGCTGGAGTCGATCGCAGTATATCTATTAGGAACTCGGCTGAGCACGTAAGCAATTAAATCTTGTCGCAATCCCGAAGGGGAAAAAGCTTGTTGGTAGGGGTGCTTCGGATAAGAATCCAAGATTATTTCTACTTCCTCTGTAACTACAGCTAAGGTAATATTGACAAGATTTTTCTGCATTTTCCCCGTCCCCAAACACTCGTTAACTAATATTTTCGTGGCCGTTCTCGATCTCGTCTGATTTCTCATGAATTTTAACCGGCTAATACCGCCAATCGTTCTTCGGTCATCACCAGCTCGAACTCGGAACTTACCTCTTCTATAACCCGCAGCACGTAGCAGGGAATCTTGTCCGATAAAATAGCACTTGGCACCACACCAGTGTGAACTTCTAAGACTGCTTCTGCAGCAGCTTCAAACATCAGTCGCTGTCCCGGAAACATCACTCTTTCAAAGTACCAATTAGGAATGTTCCCAATCCGAACCACCTGAACTAGGTTGGTAACATTTGCGTAATAGCACAGAATCTGGTTGTTACCTTTATAAGATAGCTGCTCAGACATTTAAAAAATCTCCACACTCTTTCAAAAACTAACTGAGACTTGGCTTTGCCTGTTAGTGGCAATTGCGACTTTTGCTCTTGATCAAACGACCGACTTATTTTTTTTGTGTTATTCGAGAGCGCGAATCACATCTTCAGTTATTAATTTTTGTAGCATTGAGTTATCCCGCCAACAATTAGAGGTCTGGCGCAGAAACTCCGTTTTTCCCGGTTACAAAACGCGGTTTGTTTGGTATGCAGGGCCTATATCCTGACTTATTTAGGGTGGTTGTGCTGTGGCACCAGTTAATTGAAAGTACCATCACTGCCCCGCACTCTCCTGACAACAGGTTCGATCTTTGGCAGCGGAATGCTGCTGAAAGTGCGATCGACCTTCAGATCCAGAGCTTGAAGTAAACTTTATCTAAAAAATATGAGGAAATTATGAAGACCATCATTTTTTTTGATAAATATACTTTTGCCGAAGCAGGGATTACAAAAGTTAGGCAAAAACCTGGTTTTTTAGCCAAAAACTTGGTTCCATCTGTGCTCCTGGGTTAAACAAGCAGGTTTCTGAGGGAAATCTGCGTAAATCTTGGATTAGCAGGCTGAAAGCTGGTTTTTTAGCAAAAAACTTGGCTGCATCGGTGATTCCGGGTTTAAAAAAATCGTTCTTCAGGCAAGTGTGCGTAACTTCTGGAGGAGTTATTCTGCCTGTAAATACGGTGATAGCCGATCGGCTTTTTAGGTAACAAAAAACCCCGACTCCCTGAGATCATCTCTATAACTTCTAGGGAATCAGAGTTTAAATTAACCAATCACCGATCGATCTCAAAGCTAAATCAAAAAAATGAGGAAATTATGAACATAGCCGGAAAAACTAGGAATTTCTGGGACGCATAAACCGGGTTTTATAACATAATTGCGTAATTTTGGCAACCATCAAGAGAACGAGAAAGCGGATTTTTAATCGTCATCCGGCTTTAATGCCCCCTTGATTCTTCCGTCGGGCTGGGCCGACTTTGTTGGTCTAGTAGCGGTTTCAACTGGCGAGTTTGATATGCTATCTGCGATGTATTTTACCCTAGTTTAAAGCAACGGTTCCCAACCCAGAATTTCCGCCACTTGCTGTGCCAAACTCAAAGGATCGAAAGGCTTTGCAATCACCCCCGCTACCCCCAAATCAGCAAATTCGCTCAAATCCATCGCCTGCACCTTAGCCGTCAGGAAAATCACCGGAATCCCCCGAGTAGCCGCATTGTTTTGGAGCAAACCAAACAGAGTAAGTCCGTCCATATCCGGCATCATCACATCTAACAGAATAGCGTCAGGCAGGTGAGTTTCAGCTAAAACCAATCCTTGGCTGCCGTCAGGCGCGCTTAGTACAATCCAGCCGCCTAAATGTTCCAGACAGGCCTGAATCACGCTGCAGAGGTTTTTTTCATCATCGATGACCAGAATGCGCTTTGCTGGCATAATTAAAACTCTAATTTTAAATTAATCATGGTAAACCGAAAAAAGACTTACGCACGCTGGCTCATCAACCGGGTTTCTTGACAGATATAGCAGAAGGAAGAAGCAATAAAATTAAGAGTTTCAGCACTTAAAAACGTCCTAATCGAGCGAGGTTGCTATATTTTGCCACTCACCTACTGAAACCCTAACCACAAAAATCCGGCGTTCCATAATGGCGGGATAATTTTGATTGTTTTGTGGGATGGGCCCATGAACCCGTCCGATATATTTTCACCGCAGGCGTGACGTTTAACCCTACTTTCCACAAGCATCATCATCCAATTGTGCAACGCCAAAAATCGACATATTATCCGCCTCCCAAAATCATCCTACCCGCGTGGGTTGCCAGGAACTTGAGCGTTCACCTGATCCGATCGAAGCAATCTCAAACCTCCAAACTTTTTCCTCCTTCGCCTTCTAACGGTGCGGGCACTGTGAAATAGAAACTGCTTCCTTGTGAGACAACACTTTCGGCCCAAATTCGGCCGCCGTGTTGCTGTACTATGCTGCGACAGATAGCCAAACCCAAACCAGTACCTCCTTTTTGGCGGGAGTCAGAAGCATCGACCTGTTGAAACCGTCCAAAGATAGTTTCTAGTTTATCTGCAGGAATCCCCCGCCCTCGATCGGTGACTTCAAATAACACCCGTGAAGCGTAACTATCCCGTAGGGAATCGCCCAAATCTTCAACCCTGACAGTTACTGTACTCCCCGGAGCCGAGAATTTAATTGCATTGCTCAACAAATTTACCAGCAGTTGAACGATCCTGTCGGGGTCAGCCCAAATTTTTGCTGTTTCGGGCATAATCGACAAATCAATGTTACTTTCAGCAGCCAAAGAAAGCACAGCTTCTGCAGACTTACGCATCAAAACCTGGGCATCGCACCATTGCTTGACGAGGATAACTTGGCTCGAATCGAGCCGTTCTAAGTCTAGAATATCGTTGACCAAACGCACTAACCGTTCGGTATCGCTCGAAGCGATTTCTAACATCTGTTTGGCAGTTTCCGGTTTATTTTTCAGTACCCCAGCCGCCAGCAAACCTAAAGAACCGCGAATTGAGGCAAGCGGCGTTCGCAGTTCGTGGCTGACAATCGAAATAAACTCATTTTTCATTTTTTCAATTGCCCGACTTTCTGTGATATCTGTGACTGTGCCGACGTGACCAATTAGTTGAGATCGGTCGGAAAAAATCGGAGCTGTTTTAAGCCGACAAAACCGGATGGTTCCGTCTCGCGGAATGTGGCGGAATTCGCAGGAAAATTCCCCATCTAGCGATTTTGATTCCGACCACTTGGACAGAATTAGTTTGAGGTCTTCGCGGTGAACAAACCGCATCCAGCCTTTTCCTAAAGCTGCTGCCGGTGTGAAGCCTCCAATTGCTTGACAGCGAGGATTTGTATAGGTACATTTCCCCTCAGTATCGATTTTGAAAATGCCCACGGGGGAACTCTCGCTCAGAGAGCGAAATAAAGCTTCGCTTTCCCGGAGTTCTGCTTGAGAGCTTTCTAGTTCTCTGGTTCGCTGCAAAACTCGCATTTCTAACCGTTCGTTGAGCTGTTGGAGGGCGGCTTCAGCAAGTTTGCGATCGCTAATATCCCGGTGCACTGATACCCAGTGGGTAAACTCACCATTTTCGTCCGCTATGGGCACAATGCTCATTTCTACCCAAAATTCCGTCCCGTCTTTGCGGTAATTGATCGAGTCAACCCGCACCGGCTGCCAGGTTTTCAAAGCTGTCCGAATTCGATGGAGACTGGCGCGGTCTGTTTTTTGTCCTTGCAAGATGCGCGGCGTTTTGCCCACCACTTCTTCTAGCGTATAGCCGGTCATCCGCGTGAAAGCTGGGTTGACATAAAGAATTCGCGGGCCCGGTTCCTCAATCGGTTGAGCTTCGGTAATTAACACGGCGTCGTTCGTAGTGGTGACTACTGATTCCAACAGGCGCAACTGTAATTCTCTAGCTTTGCGATCGGTAATTTCTGTAACTGTCCCCACCATCCGCACTGCATCGCCGGCTTCGTTGTAAAAAAACTTACCTTTTCCCTCAATCCAGTGAATGCTGCCGTCGGGCCAAACCACGCGGTTTTCGTGACAGTAATCTGTTCGCTGGGCGAGGGCCTGATTCCTAGCATTCTCCACACCTTTTAAATCTTCTGGGTGAATGCAAGCTGCAAAACTTTGATCGGTTCCGTCAAAAGTTCCCGGGACCAACCCAAACAACTCTTCGTGTTCTCTCGACCAAACAATGCGATTTTTCTGTATGTCCCAGTCCCAAAATCCGATTTTGGTAGCCGACAAAGCTAAGCTAAGCTGCTGATTGGTTTTCCGCAACTCCATGCTAGTAATAGCCACTCGAAGTTCTCGCGCTATTTCGATTTCGCACCGCTGCCAAGGCAAAGATTTTAACCTCACAGTTTCTTGCCACAAGTCAAAGGAATTGCGAGGAGACAGCGGCCGGCTGCCATCCGGTTTAACTTCAATTTCCCCGTCAGGTTGACCGGCCCAGTTGACAGTTTGAATTGTTTCTGGACGGAACCACAAAATGTAATAATTTTGCATCTCGGACATGGCAAGTACCAGCAAACCGCTAGCAACTTCTTTAAACTTCTCGGATGGCGGATACAGTTTTGAGAGAGAATCTGTATGAAAAATATCGTTATTTTTTTGAGTTTTTATCCAAGCAATTAAGCTTTCTATTTCTACCAATTCCGGGGTTTTGCCGATGGTTGTTAAATTTTCATTGGCACACACCACTCCACCGGTGGCGCCCACTAAGGTCAGCAATTCATCTCGGGATTTAAGTAAACCTTCTACAAACCAGTGTGACTGAGAAATCTTGGTGACAAATTTATGGCAATTTTCTTTTAAATAAATTGCATATTCCCAATTTTCGGTATCTTGTTTGTAGCTAAGTTCTAGATTCACAAACTTTGCTAGCAGTTCGCAAGCTTTTCTTGTTTCGTAGCTGACATACTTTCGTGTTGGGTGGTGACAGGCGATTAATCCCCAGAGTTTTTTATCTTTGATTAATGTCAGGGTCATGCTAGCACCAATGTTCATGTTCTTGAGATATTGAACATGACAAGGGGAAACTGCTCTCAACAAAGAGAAGCCCAGATTCAGGGGGCGACCTGTCAGCGGATTGTAGTGAGGAATTAGTTCTACAGGCTGACAGTTAATATCGGGAATAAACCGAATTAAATTCATGTTGAACAGGTTTCTTGCCTGGGGGGGAATATCGCCAGCGGGATAGTGCAGTCCCAATAAAGGAGCCAAACTTTCTACTTTGTCTTCGGCGACAACTTCCCCCGCACCTGTGGCATCAAATTGATAGACGATCGCTCGATCGAAACCGATCATCCTCCGCACTTCTTCAACTGCTTTCTGACACAGCACTTGCAGGTTTGGTGTTTTGTGGATTTTGTCTATCGGCTCTTGGACTAAATGATAAAAATTGAAAGAATCGCTAGGTTTTGGGGAAACAGCCGACTCGAGTTCGAGAATTACTGCTGAACTAGATTGATGCAGGGTTCCCTGAAAAAAAGACTGGCGGTTTTGACTTGTGAATGATAATCTGATACCGTTAGATTGAGGGCAGTTTTCAAATAGAGCTTTTTCTATAGCCTCAATTTCCTCAGTTTCGACAAATTCCTGTAAAAATTTGCCCAAAAGTTCTTCGGGATAAATGCCGAGATCCTCAAAAATATTGTTACTAACTTGCAAAATTTTCAACTCAGGAGATTCCAGCACTAAAAGGATGCCATGAGGTTGGATCGCAGCCGGGGCGTAAATTTGTTCGCCGTCGCTGTGATTGAGATTGTCTGTGTCTGAGGGCAATACCATTGCTTTCATCTGATTAATACTTCTCTAAATTAGCCTGTGTTCTCGATCGGCGCGCCAGCATCAATCAAAAGCACCGCGTCGGAATCACAACACAATCTAACACTCCCAAGTCTTGGCTAAGGCTTCCTGAGTCGTTTCGGACACGCACTGCAATATTTGCTCCTAGTTATCCCATTTAAAAAAAAGAATACAAGTGTAGGTACGTGATCGAAACCCATATATCATCAGTCATTCCCTGTTATTCAATTCTTTAATTCTTTAATCTAAAATGGGATTAACGCTGTGCCTGAGCAAGTCTGTTTCTTAGTTGAGTCCGCTCCAAACGATTCAGGAGGCGAGCAATTAATTCCGGTTTCACGATCGGCTTGTTCACGTAGTCGTCAGCACCTGCCACAAACATTTGGCGCACTATTTCCGATTCGGAATGAGCTGTCAAAAATAGCACGGGGAGCTTGCTCCAGCGCAAATCGTTGCGAACTGCCAAACACAGCTCGATACCGCTGTAACCGGGCATCTCCACATCTAAAATTAGCAAATCCGGACAAGTCGTTTCGAGTACCTCCCAGAACTTTTCAGGATCGTCCAATGTTGTTACTTGAAATCCCCAAGGTTGTAGAATCACTTGCAGTGCAGCCAATAGATGCACGTCATCGTCTACCACCATAACTTTAGCTTCAGCAGGGCCAGTCTGGTCGATTAGTTGGGCGACTGCTTTGAGTATATCTGCTGGGGGCATAGATTTGTGTAAAAAGCCCGAAGCTCCCAAACGAGCAACTTCTATTCGATCGCTCAATTGATTGTGTGCGCTAAAAACCATCACCGGAATTTCGGGCTTTTCACTGCGGAGTTCGGCTAAGAGAGAAAGTCCGTTTTCCTGAGCTCTGGAAAATGTCAAATCCAGCAAAATCGCGTCGGGAGGCTGTTGAGAAATCGCATTTCTTGCCGCTTCCGGAGAGTTGGCAACTTCTATCTGGAAGCCGGAACCCGATGCTACTGTTTTCAGTTGCTCGCTCCCAAAAGTATCATCATCAACAATCAGCATTCGGCGCTTTTGGGAAACCGCAGGAACCAAATCGCCTTCTGGTTCGGGCGACGGGTGATCGAATATATGTTTGAGCTTATGCAGAAATCCCTCAATCTCCTGAGCCGTCCCCGGTTTCAAGATGTTTTCAGCCTTGAACAAATGTTCTATCTCGCGCGCAAATTCCGAACCTTTCGGCAAGCCTAACGTTCCCAAAGAACCGACTAATTTGTGAGCTTGAGCCTGGGCTTCCTCGCGCACTTCGCCCTCCAAGCTTCCGTTTTTCAGTTGAGCGATCGCGCGATCGAATATCGCCACCTTTTCTATAAAATTAGCTTTTAAATTTCCCCGCATTTGGGCAATCGCATTCAAGACTTTGAGACGGCGTTCGTCTTTGTTTAATTCCTGGCTGGGCCCGCTGGATTCAGTTGATAAAGTCTCTTGAGTTTTAGCAGTTTCTGCCGTTTCCTGCCCAACTTGTTGGCTCTCAATCTCATCCGGCAGACTTTTGAGCCGATAGCCCAATCCGTACACGGTTTCCACTAAATCTACTGTCATCCCGGCTGCTTTCAGCTTCTGCCGCAGCCCTTTGATGTGAGCGGTAACGGCTTCTTCTTGGGGAAATTCGCCGGCCGACCAAATGCGATCGAGGATGGCGCTGCGACTGAAAATGCGCCGGGGGTTTCTCAAGAAAAGTTCTAACAAATTGTACTCTTTGGGAGTCAAGTGCAGCACTTTTTCGGCATAAGTTACTTCCGTAGTGTCCGGGTTGACTTGGAGTTTTTCCCATGTCAAATTTGTACTCGACAAAGTTGTCTTACCCCGGCGCAGCAAAGCCCGAATTCGAGCGATTAATTCTTCGAGATTAAAGGGTTTGACCACATAATCGTCTGCACCCGCCTCTAAACCTTGGACTCGATCGTTGCTGCTATCTAGCGCTGTCAGCAGTAAAATCGGCATTTGGCAGCCGGACGATCGCAATTTCCGACACAAACTAATGCCGTCGAGTTTAGGAATCAGCACATCCAAAACAATCAGGTCGTAATCGTATGCCTGCACCAAATGCAACGCTGTTTCACCGTCTGCAGCCGCATTCACATTGTAATTGTGAGAGTTCAGTGCTTGAGTCAGCAAACTGACTGTAACTGTGTCATCTTCTACCAGCAGGATTTTCATCCCCGTCACCTGTCCTTCCCACTCTTTTTGGAACTTTTTATCTATTTTTGGGCTTAATTAAATAGCGTTTTTACAACAGAATTTAAAAATCCCTATCTTCAGTATAACAAATAGTTTTAGGGAAAGAGAATAATTGTAAATTATTATTTTATTTTAATGTTTTTACTTTCAAAATACCTCATTAGATTGGGGCTGGAATTTTATGGTTTTTTCGACTTCAACGCTTGCTGAATTTTTTGAATCAGATATTGCGAGGAATCTTGATGTTTAACTAAGTCTTTCAACTCGGAAACCGCTACTTCTGCGTGTTCTATCTCTCGAACTAAAGAATTAGCGCTAAGACTTTTTATGACTCCCAAAGGTTCTTGGATAGCGGTCAATGAATTGAAATTTTTTTCTGCTATTAATTCTTCCAACTCTAGCAGGGCCATTTCTGCGCGATCGATCTTGATCGTTACGGATTTAGCCACATTAGCACCCGCTCTTGCTGCCTCCGTGAGTTCGTGAACTCGAAGTTTAAAGCGACTGGCAATTTGCTCCATTTGAGTCCCCAATTCAAAAGTTTTACTTGCCAGTCTGCCAATTTCTAGACTCACTTTGCTCAGACCGCTGGGCTGACTTCCCATTTGATTGGTAACTACAGCTACCTGTACTGCTAAATGCCTCACTTGTTCGATCGCCTCCCGGATGGTTCGGGAAGTACGGTTAACCGTTTCTAAATCGTTAGCTATTGCTTTGCCCACGCCCAAAATTTTATCTGTATTGTTGCAAATAGAATTAGCACCTTGAAAAGTAGCCTGAAATGCTTGGCGACCTTCCGAAGAAATCAGTTTCGCAATCCTCACAAATCGCTGATTCATTTGAGCAATTTCTTCAGCTTGTTTAACCAGTGCCACTTGCTGGGAACTGGGATTAGTATGCAAATTTTCTGTTTGACGCTGTTGGATTTTTAAAAGCTCATTACATTCGTGAACCTTAGCCTGTTCTTGTTGAAGCAGCGCCAAATACTTTTGTCTTTCTACTCGGTATTTTTGAATAATTTTGTTAGCTTGCGATAAAAGTCTCGACTGGGCAATTACCAGAGTTTGAACGTCCAAAATGCGGTAGCTTTGGTTTTCCATTACCACAATAATCGGTTCATAAATCAAGTCTTTGTGCCTGTTGAAAGAGGCTTGCACGGCATCGTCAACTTTCCAGTTTTCTGCAAGCACCAAAGGCGGAATTCTAATAAAATCTAACAAGGCTCGAATCGGGTGGGAGCCGTAAAGTTTTACGCGATCGGGAAAACTCATTTGCTCTCGAAATTTGACGCGAGAAATCATGCCCAATACTTGTGATTCATGAGTAATAATGACTCCCGGCAGGTCTGGTTCTTGCTCAAATCTTTCAGCCACTACCTGTCCTGGAGTTGCAGCGCTCACTTGGAAGTCGTGACACGGCAGATGTCCGATCGTGAAATCGGGGGTGAGTTGAGTTGGATTGCTCATTTACCCGGATAGCGTTAAGTACAAGTTAACAAATTATATATTAATATTATACTGGAATAAGATTGTTGAAAGTAGTCAAAGACCCAGCACGGAAGTGACTGGGCTTGGGGCCTAAAACTTCATTTTCAGTTGACCAGCCTGAGACCTTTGATGTCTAGGTTTTTTGAGTAATGACACCAAGGGGATGCGTAGCTAGTTCCCTGTTCTGTCGTTAAGGGTTAAACATTTTTATTTGGGTTAAGGACGTGCCATTAGGCGAATCAGCTCAGAAAACAAAGGCGCGTGCTAACTTCCCCCCAGCAATGGGAGTGGAATTGCTTAGTTTCCATCAACAACCCGGTTCACAAACAAAACCAGAAGCGATCGATTATATAGCCGTATCCCTTCCCCCCGTTTCCTCCTACCGCTTTCGCGCTCGTAAAGCGCTGCAGCGGGGGTCACTCGCCCAGAAGAAAGATGACAACTATATGGAGAAATTAGCTCTCTGGCTCCGGGGCCTTATATTACGTCCTTTCTGACTACTGTCATCTCAAGTTTGTTGGATGGGCCGCGCCTGCTGTGTCCCAGGTTCCGTCCTCACAACAGGGGAATTCATATTTTGTTCTTTAAAACAACCGGGAAAATATCTAGATTGAAACCAAAAACCTTAAATCGGACTTTGCCACTAGCAACCTTTGAGGCTGCTTACCAGTTGTTACAGCAAATGGCTGAAATCCCAGGGGCGATTTGGCTGACCGACGATGCGATCGCTGATTCTCAAAATCGGGAAAATTCGTCGGAAAGGTTTGCAGCAGTGGTATCAGATCATTTTAGCGCCCTGCTGCGGGGCAATCTATTAGATGAGTTCGCAACAAACGGACACAAGCACAGCGAAAAAAATCTGCATTCGCAATTGAATGTGCAGTTGACTTTCGATCCCGGGGCGATCGCCAATTTCCTCTCTCCCCTCGCAGACAAACTCGCAGAAATAACGCCGACACTATCAGGGCAAATTGACATTCGCGCCCTCAAACAAGGAATTAAAAATATAAAGCCCAACTCGGCAGTTATTCAAAGCGAATTTACCCTAAATTTGCTGGATATTCTCGCTTCAGATGCCAAACCAAACAGTCCCCCACCCAGACACTACCAAACAGAAATAGAGCCAAATTCCGTGCCCAAAGTGATAGCTCCAGAAACGCTACAGCTCCAGATTCCCGAAGCCGTCAATCACTTACAAATTGCCAGTTCCTGCATTTCATTTTGTCAGCCAGTAGAAGATGCTTTGCAGCAGCAGCTAGAACAAGAGCGACTTTTGAATCAGGTGACAACTCAAATCCGCCATAGTTTGGAATTGCCTGTAATTTTGTCAAAAGCAGTGGAGCGAGTGCGAGAGTTTTTGGAGGTCGATCGCCTGTTAATTTATCAATTTGAAAAAGTGCCAGCGCCGCACAATGGCGAGTTAGCTAAAGAAATACCTGCGGCGGTTTCTGGATCGGGCGAAATCCAAGAAAATTCCGGGTCTTACTTGTATTTAGGTCGCGTCACCTACGAAGCTTTAGCCAACGATGCTATCTCGTCTGTACTAAATTTTAGTGAAGACGCACAGTGTTTTACCAATGGAGTCATTGACAAAGAGAAATATCGCAAAGGTTTGGCTTTGTGCGTCGCGGATGTGGAAACAACTTACTCTTCGCAGCCTTGTTTTTTAGAGTTAATGCGGCGGGCGAAGGTGCGCGCGAAGTTGCTAGTGCCGATCGTAGTTCAAGACGAGTTGTGGGGGCTGCTAATTGCCCACCAGTGTACTCTTCGGGAGTGGGAAGAAAGCAAAAAAACATTTTTGCGGCAAATAGCAGAACATTTGGCGATCGCTATTTATCAAGCCGAACTTTATGCACAAGTCCAGCAGCAAAAGCGCACCTCTGAACAGCGCGTAATAGAGCGCACGCAAGAACTGCGCGATGCACTGGTGGCCGCCCAGTCTGCCAGCCTCGCCAAGAGCGAATTTTTGGCAGCTATGAGCCACGAATTGCGGACTCCCCTCACCTGCGTCATCGGCATTTCCGACACGCTGCTGCGGTGGTCTTACGGCAAAGTTGGCAGTAAAGAAGTGCCGGTGCAAAAGCAGCGGCAGTACCTGCAAACTATCCGAGACAGCGGCGACCACTTATTAGAATTAATTAACGATATTTTAGATTTATCGCAAGTAGAAGCGGGAAAAGCAGTATTAAAAATTAGTGAATTTTCCCTTTCTAAATTAGCTTCTCAAAGCCTGCACGCTCTCAAAGAAAAAGCTGCGGCTCAAGGCGTGGAACTGCTGCAAGAACAGCGGATAAAACAAGAGTGCGATCGCTTCATCGCTGACCCGCGCCGCTTGAGACAAATTCTCTTCAATCTTTTAGGAAATGCGATTAAGTTTACTCCCAAAGGCGGGCGAGTAATCCTGCGAGTTTGGGTGACAGAAGATAAAAATCGAACGCCGACAGTGCGGCAGCCTGGTACTGCACCTGCTGGCAGTACCGCTGTTTTTCAAATCAAAGATACTGGCATTGGAATTCCCGAAAATCAGCGATCGCTTTTGTTTCAAAAATTCCAGCAGTTGGATTCCCCCTACCGCCGGGAATACGGCGGCACCGGTCTGGGATTGGCCTTAACTAAACAGTTAGTAGAGCTTCACGGCGGCGCGATCGAAGTCAACTCTCAAGTTGATGTCGGCTCTACTTTTACCGTTTTTATACCCATCCAAACTATAACCAAAGATGAATCCACAAAATTCACCTATGAAAAATCTAATTCATCTTTACCGCTGCATTATTCCTCGCGGGGCAGCCTCGTACTCGTGGAAGAAGATGAAGAAACTGCCATGCTGATTTGCGATATCCTGACAGCCGCAGGACTGCAAGTGGTGTGGATGATTGAAGGTTCGGCGGCGGTGGAACAAATTGAACTTTTGCAGCCGAATGCTGTGATTGTAGATATGCGTTTGCCCGGTATGAATGGCTGCGAAATTATTCACCAACTGCGCCAAAAACCCGCTACTGAAAATATCAAGATTCTAGCTTTAAGCGTTAATGAAATTCCGCCAGATCAGATATCTTTCGTGACGGCGGGAGCTAACGAGTGTTTGGCTAAACCGATTCACCCTGAGCAATTGCTGGACAAAATTATTTCTTTAATGACCGGGATTGGTAATGGGTAATTGGGCATGGGGCATGGGGCATTGGGCATGGGGCATTGGGCATTGGGCATGGGGCATGGGGCATGGGGCATTGGGCATTGGGCATTGGGCATTGGGCATTTAATATAATTTAGTTTTTGACGTAATTATGGGAAGACCTGATTTTGAGGAATTAGAGGTTTATAAGTTGGCGGAAAGTTTGGCGAATCAGATTTGGGAGATTGTTAAAAAATGGGATTACTTCACAAAAGATACGATGGGCAAACAGATAGTTCGGTCTGCAGATAGTGTCTGTGCTAATATTGCTGAAGGAAGAGGTCGTTATAATGACCAAGATAATCGGCGTTTTGTAAAAATTGCTAGAGGCTCTTTGTACGAAACAGTAAACTGGTTAAGATTAGCCTATGCTAGACAACTTATCACCAGCGAAGAAGTAAGCAAATTTAAACCAATTGTCGATAAACTACTACCCAAACTGAACGCTTATTTGAGTTCAATAGGGCACAGGGAATAAATTACAAAAAAAGCCCCATGCCCCATGCCCAATGCCCCATGCCCAATGCCCGATGCCCGATGCCCGATACCCCATTCCCCATTCCCTATTCCCCATGATTAATTGTCAAATTCCTACAGGATTAATTGTTTCTTGTCAAGCACCTGCTGGTTCGCCGCTGCACGATCCGATCGTAATTGCGGCAATGGCTCGAACCGCCATCAATCGAGGTGCCTCGGGCGTGCGGATTGACACTCCGGCTCACATTGCAGCAGTGCGAAAACAGATATCCGCTCCCATAATTGGGATTTGGAAGCAGCAATTGCCGGGATGCGAGATTTACATTACTCCTCGGTTTGAAGACGCGCAGGCGATCGCCGCTTCTGGAGCTGATATTATTGCGGTTGATGCTACTTTGAGAAACCGTCCTGCTGGTGGCGAAGACTTAAAGACATTAATCGGGCGAATTCACAGTGAATTGGGCAAATTAGTGATGGCGGATGTAGATACAATAGAAGCTGCGATCGCGGCAAGCGAAGCGGGTGCAGATACTGTAGCAACTACTCTTTTTGGCTATACTGCCCAAACGGAAAATTTTTCGCCGCCGGGATTTGATTTGCTTGCGGAAATGGTAGAAAAGCTTAAGGTTCCCGTTATCTGCGAAGGCGGAATATCGGGGCCGGAAATGGCTAAAAAAGCCTTGGATTTAGGAGCGGTGGCTGTTGTTGTGGGGACAGATATTACTGGGATCGATCTTAAGGTGAAAGCCTATAACTCGGCAATTGGGAACTAAGAAGGAAGAGGGAAGAGGGGACAAGGAAGAAGGGAGAAGGGAGAAGGGAGAAGAAATATTCGGCGATTGAAATCGGTTCTAGACAAACTAAACTCGCAAGGCAAGTGTGTGAAATATCGAGGGATTTCAATCGCCCTTTATCAGGGGAAGTTGCTAGATCAGTGCGCCGTTGATAAAGCTGCTAACTACAGCCAAGGCGATCGCCCCCAGTACCGCGCTCCAAAGACCCATCCGCAAGCTAAATCCTTCAACTAACTTCGCAGCCGAGGCAAAAACAATCACATTCATTACAAAAGCAAACAGGCCGGAAAGCAATCCCAGCGTTAGTAGGTTTGGCACGAAAAAAACTGCTTTCAGAATTGGCAAAATTAAAACATTCAAAATTCCCAAAACCGCAGCGGAAATTACTGCTTTTGGTGTGCTGTCAATTTTTACGCCGATCGGCAGTTGAGAAATTAGCAGCAAGCTGCTGCCCGTCACGAGCCAAGCAATCAAAAAATCGATCGGTTCCACAGCGCCCTTACCTCCTTAACAGTTGAATTGTCACAAAAACCTGATATTTAATATCTACCCTAGTCATACAATCCGGCTGATTCGTCTGCCAATCGACAGAATTTATGTCTGTTACTAAAGAGTTAGAAGTTATAATCCCTGTATCATATGCCAAATCATCCGGATGGGAACCGTATCAACCTGTTAGTTGAATAAAAAGAGCAGATTAATTAATATGGCTGGCGATTTTTCTTTTAACTCTAAAATCCGATTCGACAAAAATGGCTTGGACAATCCTTCACGGCAACGCAGCCGATCGCTCCAAGTTATGATTTTTATGCTGTTCGTCACTACCTTGGTGACGCTACCAATATTTCGTCTAGCCGAACTGCAACTGGTACAGGGAGCCTACAACCGACAGCGGGCGGAAAATAACCGCATTCGCCCTGTTTCAGTCCCAGCGACTCGCGGTCAAATTTTAGACCGCAGCGGCCAAATTTTTGCGGCCAACCGCGTATCTCGATCGGTCTATGTGTGGCCAAAAGAGCGATCGGCCCAGGAGTGGCAAGAGATCGCCGGTACACTGGGCCCGATCGTCAAACTTCCGGCAGCCGAAATTATCAAAAAAATCGATGGAGTTGGCTACAGATCGGCCCTACCAGTGCGAATTAGTAAAGATATCGATGTCGGTACTTTCGTCGCTTTGGGAGAACAAACTAATGCTTTGCGGGGAGTTGAAATTCGCGTAGAATCGAGCCGAGACAATCCCCACCAGCAATTAGCAGCTCACCTTTTGGGATACGTCGGCGAAGCTAGTTTAGAGCAATTAAAAGCTAATCCTGCATATCCGATGGGGATGCTCGTCGGCCAAATGGGAGTTGAAAAATTAGCCAATTCAACTTTAGAGGGCGTTTGGGGAAACCGTTTAATCGAGGTGAATGCTAAGGGCGAGGAAATCCAAGATTTAGGTGTAAAAGAGCCTATTCCCGGCAAACCGGTGCAGCTAACTTTAGATTTAGATATGCAGAAAACGGCGGAAAAAGCTTTGGGCAATCGCCTGGGTGCAGTTGTGGCGATCGACGTGAAAACCGGCGCTCTTTTAACAATGGCTAGTTGGCCGACATTTGATCCCAATATTTTCACTCGTAAGGTCACTCAACAAGAATGGGATCGGCTGCAAGGGCCAGAAAAACCCTTTTTAAATCGAGCAGTTCAAGGTTATCCAGTCGGTAGCACTTTTAAAATTGTCACTGCTGTAGCGGGCATGGAGTCTGGCAAGTTTTCTCCTGACTCTACTTTGGTAAGTTCTTCTTCAATTAACATCGGCGGAATTTCCTTTAACGAACACGGCGCCGGTTACGGCACGATCGGTTTCCGCGATGCTTTGGCCTACAGCAGCAATACGTTTTTCTATCAAGTAGGTATGGCAGCCGGGCCGGAACAAATGGCGAAATGGGCTAAGAAAATGGGCATTGGCGGTACTATTAATTTAGAGCTTTTGGGGTTGGAATCCGCCAATCACGGTCAAGTTCCCATACCAGCAGAGAAAAATAAAATGTATGGTGAAGATTGGTATGTTGGGGATACAGTAACAATGGCGATCGGTCAAGGTTTGGTACTTTGTACTCCCCTAGAATTGGCAGTAATGGTGTCAACTATTGCCAACGGTGGTTCGCGAGTGCAGCCACATTTGTTGGCTTCTCAAACCAATACGCCTATTACTCAAAAAATTTCAACAGGTATTAAGCCGGCAACTTTAAATGTCATTAAACAAGGATTGATTGAGGTGGTGAAAAAAGGTACAGGCCGCGGCTTGAATGATGGTACTATTCCTTTAAGTGCGGGCAAAACTGGAACGGTGGAAATGCCCGGTCATCCTGACAATTCTATGTATGTGGGTTTTGCTCCTGCTGACAAACCTGAAGTTGCGATCGCAGTTATCGTTGAAGGCGGCGGATATGGTGCAGTATCGGCGGCACCAATTGCTCTAGACGTATTTAGAACCTATTTTCAAAAGCAGGGTTTTAAACCTACTAATAAGCCTCTGTAGTCATTAGTTAATAGTTGACTGTTGACTGTTCTCACTTTGTCCCATACTTCGATCGCACTATCCTTCATATCTGGGAAAAGTGCGATCGCTCAAAAAATTTCCCCTACCAATCGTCTCACTTCCACGGTCGATAAATTCATCATTTGCGCCACCTGTTCCAGACTGATTCCAGAATTTAAGAGTTGAGTTACGAGCTAGCGCAATGTTGACTCCGCCGCCAGTCGTCCCAAGTTTTCTTCCTGGTGAGTCTTCAAAAACTAACCCGTTTCAGGAACTCTAAACCTCAATTCTCCTGAAATTATATGCAATTCCAGTCCCAGCACTTCACTGAACAACCACAGCGTATCGAAAGCGATATTGTTGGCTGCAATCGCCTCGTACTGATTGTTTATCAAACCTACTCCCTGTAAAATCTGATTCAGATAATCGGCCGACGGATATTAGTGAAAATATTCCCTAACTCCCAAAGCCCCATAAATTTCCGGTTTAGTTTCTTGGTCTTTCGTCTGAGTTGTTGCCGAAGTAATTTCTAACACAAAATCTGGAGTAAGTCCACCTTCTTCCCAAACTTTATAATTATCCCTTTTGTGGTTGGCAACTCCAAACACCACATAAATATCTGGAGCGAAAACCGCTTGCTTCTTCCTTTGTTCATAATAAATGAAAGAATTAGCTCACAGGTAAAAATTAGAACATTGTTGAAAGTAAAGCTTGACAGCTTCTACGCTGTAAGTCATTTAATCGCGCGTGATGCCGCTTTCAGCCATCGGGTTTCCGTCGCTGCTGGGATATTCAATTTCTACTTGTTCGACTTGAGTTAAAAGGGTAAATAAGCGTTCTAAGGTTTCTAGTGAGAACTTCATTCCTAGTATTTTTATGAGGACTGAAGCCCTCACTACAAACCTATTTAATGGTGGTCGTGCCGCTGACCTGATATGATTTAATACTAGCCTTCTGTCGCAGCTTGGAAAAGTTTGAGATTTCTCAAACAAATCAACAGCCGTAATGTACGCAGGGAGCACGCTACATAATTAGGTTCTGCGTCCTGGACTGTAAGGCTGGTAAGATGGTGTACAGATACAGACTCTTTAAATTCTAATTAATCCCTCTCTCTAAAATAATCATTTCCGAACCAACAACCGGACTTCTAGCTATTAACTTCCCTTGCATATTCGCAATTTCTAACTTGCTGAAATCGAGTGAGTTAGCCTCCTTCCACATCTTCGTTGCTAGTTGATTTTGCTCAAGTTCGCTGAGTTTGTACCAATCTTCAGCGACTTTTACTGTCAAAATGCTGCTGGAAAAATTAGCTTGAACCGACTCAACTAAACTGCCGCCCAGTCGATTCTTAATGTCAGTAACTTGATTTTGAATCCCAGCAATCAGAGACTGTTCGGGCGTCAGCGGTGGCGGTGGGATAATTTCTACTGGTTGCGGTTTTTCCGGAGCTACTAAATCGGGCAACTTGCTTTTGAATTTAGCAGAGATTGGCTTAGACGGTGCGATCGCCTCTGGGGATTTCGGCGTTCCAGACGCCATAAAATCGTCAAATGTTGGCGGCGATTGCTGCGCTGCTGGGACAGGCACTTTTGCTACTTTCTCCGGCGGTTTTGCCGAGAAACTATTGAAAGTTAAACCGACTACAACGATCAGAATTCCTGCTATGGCGGCGTTTAAAATTGGATCGGACAGCTTCTGGTTCGTAGATGCTGGCAGTAGCGATCGCACTAGCCGTACAATACTTTGCCAAAGTACACCGACGTTCTGTAAAAAGCTCCCTTCCCTGCGTTGGGATACAGGCTTTTTATCAAATTTTACAGCAACTTTTGGTGGCACGCTGTTAACTTCCGCAGCAACAGCGGGAGGAGTTACTGTTGCTGAGTCAGAAGCGGTGGGCACGATCGGCTTTTGGGGCTGCAACGGGGGTTCGGCTGGTAATTTTTTGCCTTTTTTTCCCAAATTCCCAATCGAGGCAATCAAAGCATTGATTCTCTGATTTTTGGGAACCGCGCTGCTGGCATTTTGAGTTTTGCTGCCAGTGGGGGCAGACTTTGCAGCCGAATCAACCTGCGGTGTCGGAGATTGAGAGGGTTCTGGAATTGACTGGTTTAGTTGTTCTTCTGACATTTTCTCTGCCTTGGGGCGTTGCAAATATATCTAAAAGCGATAAATTTTTAGTTGAGCCATCTCAACCTTAATTTATCATTTCATTAGTTGTAACTGAATCAAAATGAGCATCAAACGCCGTCACTTTCTAATTTTAGGCAGTCTCAGCAGCTTAGGTTTTGCCGGAATCTGGAAAATGTTTCAGCTTCGGACTGCCTGGGGTACAGACGCCAAGGCTGCTGCGCCTTCTAACGTTGAGGAAGAAAGGGCGAGCGTCCCATTGCCGGCCTCACCGCCTATTTTACGCTTTATTTCGGTGGCCGACACCGGTACCGGCGCTGAAGGTCAGTATGCTGTGGCTGAGGCGATGGCGCAATATCACCGGGAAAACCCTTTTAATGTTGCTGTTCTCGCCGGCGACAATATCTACAATAACGGCGAATTTGAAAAAATTAATGCTGTTTTCGAGAAGCCTTATCAGCCGTTATTGCAGCAAAACGTAAAATTTTATGCTTGTCTGGGAAATCACGACATCCGCACTGGTAACGGCGACCAGCAAGTTAAATATCCGGGTTTTAATATGCAAGGTCGCTACTATACTTTTCGGCGCGATCCGGTACAGTTTTTTGCTTTAGATACCAATCACAATGCTGACTGGGAAAATCAGCTTGTTTGGCTGGAAAAAGAGTTGAGTCAGAGCACCGCACCTTGGAAAGTTGTGTTCGGCCACCACCCGATTTATTCCTCTGGCATCTACGGATCGAATCAATCTTCTATTAAGACTTTGGCGCCTTTGTTTCAAAAGTACGGCGTGCAGCTTTATATCAACGGACACGAGCATAGTTACGAACGCACTCGCTCGATTAACGGTACGACTTATTTAATTTGCGGTGCCGGCGCGGGCACTCGTCCCGTGGGGCGTTCTGAGTGGACGGAGTATTCTGCTAGCCGCCTGAGTTTTGCGACGTTTGATGTCTATGATGACCGGATGTTTGTCAGTTCTATCGGTACTGACAAACGGGTTTTCGACCGAGGGGTGATTCAAGTGCGATCGGCTTAATTCAGATTGTTTTCCCAGACTTATCAGATGAATAGATTTATGTCAAGGTGCTTTTGTCGCTATATTTAAGTGCGACTTACACCTTGAATCGATATCACCATTGCCTCTTGACTTGAACTAAAATTCAACTTACAATAAATTGTTCAGCGTTAGAGGCATCTGAGTGAAAAGCGATACGTTAGTAAGAGGGAAAATTAATCCGTTAGTAAGACCCTTCTTAAAGTGGGCAGGAGGTAAAAGGCAGTTATTGCCAGAAATTGTTAAGTATGTTCCCAAGATGACAAGCAAACATACATACTATGAACCTTTCATAGGTGGAGGCGCACTCTTGTTTGAGTTACAACCCCCAAAAGCTGTTATCAATGATAGCAATAAAGAACTGATTAACTGCTATAAAGTAATCAAAGACTCCTTAGATGAGCTGATGGAGGAATTAAGCAAGGATAAATATAGCAATAGCGAAACGTCTTATTATGAGATGAGAGACTTAGATCGTTCAACGAAAAAATATGAAATTTTGTCCGAAGTGGAAAAAGCAGCACGAATCATTTATCTAAATAAAACCTGCTATAATGGTTTATTTAGGGTTAATTCCCAAGGTCAGTTTAATGTTCCGTTTGGTAGATATAAAAATCCCAATTTTTTGGATGACGCTGTTTTAAGAGCTGTGAACAAATACTTAAATAGCAATGACATCACACTGTTAAATCAGGATTTTGAAGATGCTGTTAAAGATGCCAAGAAAGGAGATTTTGTTTATTTCGATCCTCCTTACGATCCTGTTTCGGAAACAGCTTCTTTTACGGGATATGATGTGAATGGCTTTAACAGAGACCAACAAAAACGACTAAAAAAAGTGTTTGACGTTTTAAATAAAAAAGGTTGCAAGCTGATGCTGAGTAATTCGTGTACAGATTTTATCATGGATTTGTACAAGGATTATCAGGATAAAATCCAAAAAGTTAGGGCAACGAGAAGTATCAACTCAAATGCCTTGAAAAGAGGTATGGTTGATGAAGTATTAGTTTTGAATTATGAAATTAAAAAAGATAAATAAATATGAGTAAAAGCCATAAAACTGCCAATGACAAAGCTTGGGAAATATTATTTGAAAGGCATAAGATATTAGAAGAGGTAGACAAGAATGGTTTTTTTGAAATAGCATCTGGTCAAATTAATCAAGAAAGAGAAAGCAGGCTGATGGCTAAGTTTGATCACTCGGTTAATTTGCCAGATATCTTTCGAGACAATCATCTATCTATATTGCCAATTTCTCGTTCTAAATATGTTATTGGGAAGTTTGCTACACACTTAAAAGTTGAATATGATAGTGAAACAGAAGTGACGCCTTTTGCATTTCCAGCAGAAATAGAGAGTATAGATTACAAAAATTTATATTCTGAGAGTTCTGCATTGCACTGTGCATTTAATATCGGTATTATAGATGATTTAGTGGGTGAAAAAACCGCTTATACTGTTTCGGGGAGAATGTCTACAGAGTGTTTTGATTTTAATATTATAAATTCCATCGCCAAGGAACCATATTCAGTCAAAGTTAAAAATTCTCAGTGTGAAATAGATGCAGGATTTGAAAGTGAAAATTATTTGGTATTGATTGAATCTAAAAAATATTTTATTGAGGATTTTTTGATCCGACAACTTTACTATCCTTACAGATTGTGGTCAAAAAAAATAACTAAAAAAGTGATTCCAGTATTCATGACATACTCTAACGACATTTTTAGCTTTTTTATTTATGAATTTAGCAATGATAAAGATTATAACTCTCTCCAACTGATCACACAAAAGAATTATACGATCGCTCCCGAAGAAATACAACGGAGTGATGTCGATCTGATACTCAATAATATTAAAATAATTGCAGAGCCAGATGTTCCATTTCCCCAAGCTGATAAATTTGAGAGAGTAGTAGATTTATTATCCTTGTTATTAGAAAGAGATTTAACCAAAGACGATATTACAGAAAACTATGAATTCGATCGCAGGCAAACTGACTATTATACTAATGCTGGTCTGTATATTGGACTGATAGAAAATTATAAAGATTCCCTGACCAAAAAAGTAACTTTTTGCTTGACAAGTGAAGGAAGGTCTATTTTACATAAAAGACCTAAATTAAAATATCTAGATTTGATTAATAAAATTTTAGAAAAAAAAGTTTTCTATTTAGTATTTGAATTAACCCTTAAAGAGGGAGACATTCCGCCAGAAGATCCAATCTGTAAAATAATCTCAGAAAATCGTCCCGATATTAATAATACAACTATAAAAAGGCGTAAGTCTACTGTCCAAGGCTGGATTTCTTGGATTTTGTCCCAAATAAAAGACTAAAATTCGCCTAGTTTGATTCTCTGGGTTTTTAATATCTTCAACCTAGTTTTGCCTCCGGCCCCTTTCACAAAGGGACGTGGCAAGACGAAAGAAGGTGCGGCAGCAGACATTTATCTAGAAATAACGACCCTATAATATTTATCACAACTACAACTCAATAGACATACTTCTGAAGTTGTTACCGGAGGTTGCGTGGCATTAAACAGACAGTGCCGGAGCGATCGGCGAAAAGTTTTCGTTAGAATTATATATGTCAGCCTCGGCGGCAAAAATGCCCGATCGCCCGATCGGCAGATTTAGCTTCGGCTGTGCCAAAATTGTCTAACTCGCTCACAAGTGTTACCAGTCAAAGATGGTGCTGTGACACTTTACCCCACCAAGCTCATGCAAGATTTTATTAATAACGTCTCTCGCTACCCGCGCTTTTTCATCACGATATGTCTGGGAATTTTCTTTTTCCTGTTCGAGCGACTTAAACCCCTGCTCGATCGACCGGCAACTGCGATCGCCCTGATTAGTTCGATTGTAGCGACTTTTGTCTTTCTAACTTTTACACTGCGGGCTATGTTAGGCCTGAGTTCGGTTTAAAGCCAAGCTAGAGCGCCAACATCAACCGCAAATTCAGTTAAAACACTAACTTCCAAAGTAACTGCCAACTCTTGCAGGCGATCGCACACTTGACAAGAGTCGCTGCGATAGATTGGAAGAGGAAAAAATTGCGCTAGTTACCGCAGTGCTCCTCAACCAAGGGGCAGGCAAACATTACCAAAGTGCAGGACAAGCCTTTGCGGCCATCAACATTCACTGGGGAAATACTGCACCTCTGTTTCCCCGATGTCCCACTTAATCCTTAGGAAGCGGCATCCCCCGCCCCGCTTTCCTCTCCCGTTAACCTGACGGTATCACGAGAGTTTCCAGCGGACAAGACAGATGAAGTTTGAACATATCTATCAATTTTTTCAAGACCCCCCTCCTGTTTATCTAAACAAGGAATTAGCTGTGTGCTACATTCTCTCCGTGTTATTGCGCGGAGATTCCTACGGTACAGAACTGATTGGCCAACTAGAGAGGGAATTCCCCATCTACCGACTTTCTGATACCGTTCTTTACAGCGCTCTGAAATTCCTCGAAGATGAAGGCGTAATCACGGGTTACTGGAAAAAAGTAGAAGGACGCGGCCGCCCCCGCCGGATGTATCAAATCCTCCCGGAGTGGCGGCACCAAGCTCAAGACCTAGCTCGTCTCTGGCATGAGTACATCGGTCAGGGAAACGGCGCGTCAGATCGTCGTTCCCGCGCCTTAGAAACTGGTCAGACGGGTTAACCGAGTTTGAATCGGATGCCTAAACCCAAGAGAAGCTGGCGCTACTTGCAAAGCGATTTGCCTTCCTTGCCTTCGCTTTGCTCGATCGCCTGCCGGACAGCGATTAAAGCAGCTACACTACGTCAGGACTTACGCATTGTCACTTGAGAATTAGCGACGATGGGGAGATATGGGAATTGGGTAATGGAGAGCACAACGCCTTGCAGAAGAAGCTTTCTGCGAATTTTGATAACAAAGTGTCTGCGTAAGTCCTCGATCGCTTTCGTATGTCAAGTTCTGTAAAGTAATAGTAGAGAATTTCAATTACAAAAACTTCTACCGATGGATACTGCTGTTCTTCCTTCAACATTTGTGCTAACGCTACTGCTGGCTGTTGGCTTGTTTTTCTTCATCAAGGCTTCAGTCAAAGATCGAATCGAACAAGTCAAGCTGGCTTCCGAGAGCGCCCAAGAGTTACTGTTAGCCGACTTACAACAGTATTTTGCCGATAGAGCTTACCGAGTTGCAGCCGTCGATGCCCCCAACTATAAAGTCACGTTTGAGGGTTTTGTGCGGCCGAGTTGGTTTCTAGCTATTTTTCTAACTCTGCTGAGTGCAGGTGGCGCTCTGTGCTTGGGGCTGGTTTTGGGAATGCTAGTTCCCCAACAGGGTCAAATTTTCCTAGCTTTGGTACTGCTGTCCCCGCTGGCGGGGGTATTTTACTGGAAAAAAGCTGGACGCTCTGAGCAAGTCTCCCTCAAACTCGAATCAGTTGCTGAGTCTGGAAGCCAAGCCAAGAGCTTTGTTACTGTCAGAGCTCACCGCGATGAACTAGCAGCAATGCAAAAAGCTTTAGATTTGAAACCGCTCGATTAAAAGTTTGACGCGGAACGTTTTTTGATATGCTAGATGCCGTAGTTAGACTTCGAGCTGACGAACCGATGACTCAACAAGAGCGGCTCTCTCGTTGATAAACCAGTAGCTGTTTTTTTGATCCACTTGTTCGATCGACCAAACAGTAAAAAAAACCATTATCGTGAAAGTGCCAATTGTGGCGATCGCCCTTGGGCTGCGATCGAGCCTTTTGCGACGGCTCCTTATACCCTAATTCCTAAGGACTTTTCGCATAAATTTCAGTTGGCACTCTCCAGACAATGAGAACTCTCGCGCTTTTGTTAAAAGACTTAGAAAAACATTGCTGTCAATGTTTTGAGCTAAACATTTTGAGCTATGCGCGGCTGGCTGACACCACAGGAATTTTTTCTGTGGTAGCTTCCAACATCACCTTTAAGCTGGGAAACAAGAAATGGTTCTCTTCTACGTATTGGGCTCCAAATAAACCTTTTTCAGCCCAGAAGTATCTGTCAGTGGTATGCTCGTTACGCTTGACTAACAGCAAAGCTGGGGGAGCAATGCCTTCTGCATGGATGAACTTGCGAGCCGCTGTTACGGGTTTATCTTCGCCGCTCTCGATGCTATATTGAGGCACACACTCTAAAATTCTGCGTCCTTCTTGTCGGCGGCGACTCTTGCGTTTGCGTCTCCTGGCCAATTTCTTTACCTCCTCTGTGAGCAGACAGTATGAGCAGACAGGTTGTAATGATAGCTACCAAATCCGAGGCCAGTATATCCGTTCTAGCTCAAAATTTCAACTGTTTTTAATATATCGACATAATCTTAACATTCCTGCCCAGCCACAAAAGTGTAGCGGTTGTGGTATGGTGGGCCGCAACTTCCGGCAAGAGCCAAGCTTGGGGATCGGTGGAAACTACGCGGACCCGGATGCGGGGCAATTTTGGTTCATGAAAGCCCCATGCCTTCAACATAGGTGGCTCCTATCAAAGGGAAGAAACCTGAAATCTAAAAGTCTCTCATCAGTAATCGGTAGCCGATCGTTTGTAATTTACTTAGAATTCCGTTAGATATCTTAATGTGGCGCTCATGTTAATGCCAGCCAGTTCAGAATTTGTCAAACTTTGCCGCTCGCAGGTGGCCATCGCCGTTAGTTTGGGAGCGAAATTCAGCGCGGTATACCTGACACAAGAGTTGGTAGAAGGCAGCGAAGCAAAGTTGGTGCCGATCGCAGTTTACCCAGAAACCTCGGCCGAATCGGAAGAAAATCAGGGGTTGAGGTTGCAATCTTCCGAAAGCTCGACAGTCAAACCGGTACCGCGACTGCTGGCGCCGCCTCTTCGGGCGGAGGAATCAACGGTAGGGGCGATCGCACCAGAGCGCCTTCCGGATGAGGAGCGCAGTTCCAATCAGTGCCAAGGCCCGGAGAATGTGTGGCAGCAGCGGAGGCAAATTGTGACGCCTCTGATACACGAGGGAGCTGTAATGGGACTCCTAGTCACAGGTCGGCAAGACAGGCCTTGGAACGAGCGAGAAGAGGCTCAGATACAACAAATTGCTCGTACCTTAGCCCTAGCCTGCATTTTAGACCAGCGATCGCAGTGGATGCAGCAGGAATTGGGTACGAGTCGGCAAATCCAGGCTCAGGTTTACGACACGATGCACAATTTGCTGCACCAGTTCAAAAGTCCGCTGACAGCGTTGCGAACTTTTGGCAAGCTGTTAACGCGGCGGCTGGTACCGGAAGACAAAAACCGCAATGTGGCTTTTAGTATTGTCCGAGAGAGCGATCGGCTGCAAGAGTTGCTCGGCCAGTTCGATCGAACCGTTGACACCGGCGAAGCACACCTAAAACTGCGATCTGGTACTTCAGAAAAAGCAATCTCCAATGTGGAATCAATGCGGCATTCTCCTCTGTCCCTGTCACCTGCTGCCAATTTGCAGGAATCCTGTTTTGTGGCAGAAGTCTTAAAACCGCTGTTAATTTCCGCCGAAGCGATCGCATCTGAAAGGAATCTGAAATTGGTAGCCGACCTGGAGGCGGATTTGCCACCTGTCCGGGCGAACGATCGAGCTTTGCGCGAGGTTTTGAGCAATTTAATTGACAATGCTTTGAAATATACCCCTGCCGGCCACCAAATTTATATTAAAGTAAGGTACAAAGCAGCGGATGGCGATCGGGCCGGATACAGCCAACTGCCTGCCATAGCAGTTGCAGTCAGCGACACTGGTTCCGGCATTCCCCCCCAGGATTTAGAGCATTTATTTGAGCGGCACTACCGGGGAGAAAAAGCGCAGACCGAAATTCCTGGGACAGGATTGGGCTTGGCGATCGCCCGCGATTTAGTCCGTCAAATGCAAGGAGAAATAGAAGTATTTTCCCCAGTCAATCCTGAATGGCTGCCCTCAGCAGAAACTAATTTATTATATCCAACGGAGCGTGGCACTACATTTGTGGTTTGGCTACCCGTGAATAAGTAACGCTCCCTATTGATTAGAGACATTTTTTATGAAGCATCTGCATTTATTCGATAAACTTCCCAAGTTATCAAATTCTTTAGAAGTTTTGAAAAAACACTTTTTTAGTGTAAGGTTTTTAACTGCTTTTAACATTCTGACTGTTCTGGTTTTGGGTGGGCTGAGCGTATACGCAAAACTCAACAAGCAGGGAGACGCAGTTGAACGCCTGTTTAGCGATCCTTTTAATTTCTGGTTCCCTTACGAAGGCATTCTAACCGGAGTTTCCGAAATCCTCTGGTGTACCCCAGTCGCAATTTGTGCATTTACTTTCGGAGTGCTGCGCCAGAAAAATCCGCGCAGTCGATCGCCGCTCTTCTTATTTTTTAGTGCTTTACTACTCGGATTCTTTTTCCTGGATGACAGGTTTCGGATGACTTTGATTATTTCTCGGTTGGGAATATCTAAGAAATTAATTTATTTGTGTTATGGTAGTGCTGTTTTGCTTTACGGAGTTAAGTTTGGGCGATACATCAAAACCACTCCTTACCTGCCATTAGTCGCAGCATTTATCTTGTTCGCGATCTCCCGGTTTGGCGATATGTTAAACTTACCAAGCCAAGGAGTACACGCTATGCTGGAAGATGGCACTAAATTATTAGCTCTTCTGAATTTGGCCCTGTATTTTTGGTACGTCTGTCATCATGAAGTTTGGCGGCATTTCCAGCAAAGCGAAAATCGTTGAGCGCGTCGATGATATTACAAAAAAGTCCTTTATGAATTAGGGTATCACTAAGCAACGCCGGCGATCGCATACGATGCAAATAATTTCTTTGATTTTGATATGGCATCGGAAGATGAGCAAACTTTAGATAGTGAATTAATAGTCGAAGGGAATGTCTTAGCAACTTGTTGCGTGATGTAGAATAACAAAAAGTTTTTCCTGTCAAACGAGCTATCAGGATGTGTTAATCTTGTATTTACGCGCTCAACAATTCAGCAGCGCCCTAATTGATGTATCACCGGGTTCATAGGCTTTAACTATTTTTTTACGAAACTCGATCGCATAAAGTTTCATTTTTTCCGCTTATCTACGGAATGCAGTGTACTACATATACATGGAATATGCTGTATTTTTACGGCACAGTTGGTAAGGTCTCGGAAGAGATTGTTAAAAAATATATTGGAAACCAACAAAATTAAGTTAGAAGAAGGTGGCTTTAGCCACAGCGCCTAGCCCGACTTTTGAAGGGGTGGACTTGCTGCGCGAAAACAGTCTTTCAGAATTGAGATTAATTAGCAATTAACAATTACCCTGTTTTCATGCAACAGAAAATCGCTATACGATCAATTCAGCCAGATGAGCTTTCTAGGCCATAGCTACCCCGAGATGGGTTGCTATACAGATAGTAGGTATCTCAATAATAAACTGCGTTCCCTGCTCTGGCGTAGAAATACACTCCAATTGACCGCAGTGTTTTTCTAGCAGAATTTTTTTGCTGATTGACAATCCCATCCCTGTACCTTTTCCTATTGGCTTAGTAGTAAAAAAGGGAGTGAAAAGTTTAGAACGAACTTTCTCAGTCATGCCAGCGCCATTATCAGCAATTGTTACCCGAATGCCTGAATCAAGGCTAATGTTTTCCTCTGAGGTGCCCGGTAAAAATTCAGTCCGAATTAATATCTGGGGCTGAAAAACTGTACCTTTTTCTTGACTTACCCGCTCTTCCAAAGCATCTATAGCATTCGCTAAAAGGTTCATAAACACCTGGTTGAGCTGACCTGCATAACAGGTTACAAGCGGCAATTCACCATATTCTCTAATCACATCAATAGCAGGGCGCTCTGCCCTAGCTTTTAGTCGGTGCTGTAATATCATCAAACTGCTATCAATCCCTTCGTGGATATCTACTGATTTGATTTCAGTTTCATCCAACCGCGAAAAATTTCGTAGAGACTGCACAATAAGGCGAATGCGATCGATGCCTAACTGCATGGAAGAAAGCAACTTTGGCAAATCGTCCATGATAAATTGCAACTCTCCATCTTCTATTGCATTGAGAATTTCTGCTTTTGGTTGCGGGTAATGCCGTTGGTAGAGATTCAACATATAGATGAGTTCTTTAATATAATCTTTGGCATAGGAGACATTGCCGTAAATAAAGTTAACCGGATTGTTAATTTCATGAGCGACACCTGCAACTAATTGACCGAGACTCGACATTTTTTCACTTTGAACTAGCTGTAGTTGTGTGTCTTGCAGTTCTTTCACAAAATGCTCTAAGGCAAGAGCTTTTTGGTGTTCTTTTTCTTCACTGATACGCAGTGCTTTCTCTACTTGTTCGCGCTGCTCTATTTCTGACTGCAATTTATGACCGAGACAAAAACTTCTCAAAGCTGTTAGCACTGTAGTGTATAGCTTTGATGTCGTTAATTCTGTTTTAGTTTTATAGTCATTTATATCGTAATTGATAATAATACTTTTTTCGGGAACTTGTCCGGGTTGACCCGTGCGTAAAATAATTCGCACTAACTGATTGCCTAACACTTGGCGGACATATTTCACAAACTCTAAGCCAGCATCATCCGTTTCCATGATTACATCAAGCAGGATGATGGCCACATCCGGATGTTCTTGAATTAATTGTTTAGCTTCCTTAGCGGAATAAGCACTAATAAATTTTAATGATTTATTTTCATAAACAAACTTTCTTAAGGCTATATCGGTAGCTGTGTGAACTTGAGCTTCATCATCTACAATCAAAACTTTCCAGCTTTCTGTGGGAGTATCTTCTGATACTTCATCGGCAAAAAATAACTCTTCATCTGAGTTAACTTCATCCGCAAATAACACTTCTTCAGATGATATTTCATTTGAAAAGCCGTAAATACTCTTGTCCATTGCTGCTTACCTTTCTTTGTTACTGATGTTGGGATTTAGGAAACTACGGTTGTGAATTTATTTGGACGGGTAGCTTAATAATAAATTTGGTGCCGACTCCCACCTCACTTTTACATTCTATTTCACCCAGAAGTTTTTGGGTAACTAAATTGTAGACAATATGCAATCCCAACCCGCTACCACCCTGACCGCGTTTTGTAGTAAAGAATGGCTCGAAAATTTTACTTAAATTTTCTGGGGGAATGCCTTGACCGTCATCGGAATATTCCAATCTAAGTCGAGAACCCTCTTGCTGCCAATCAAAAGCTAGCTTTCCACTGGCGCCCGGTTCGTAAGCGTGAATCAGAGAGTTCATCAGCAAGTTTGTGATAATTTGGGATAATGCACCTGGATAAGAATCTAGGGCTATTTTGGTGTCTCCTTTAATTTCGATCGAATGTTTGCTATTTCTCAATTTTGGTTTTAATTGGATTAAAATTTCATCGAGATAATCTCTTACCCTGAAGGTTCGCCGTTCTTCGCTGGAGCGATCGACTGCTACTTCTTTAAAGCTCCGAACTAATGCTGCTGCTTGGTTGAGATTGGTTAGAAGGGTGTTGCTGCTAGTGGTGGCTATATCCAAAAATTCTTCGAGCTCGGAGCGCTTCATTTTGCCGCTGTTATAAGTAGAAGCAAATTCTGTGGTATGTTCTGCTAAAGCTGACGCAACGGTAACGCCGACGCCGATGGGAGTATTAATTTCGTGGGCGACGCCTGCTACTAATCCTCCCAGGGATGCCATTTTTTCGGCTTCGACTAGCTTACTTTGAGTAGCTTTTAAGTTATCTAAGGCGTTGGATAATTCGTGGGTGCGATCGCTCACTAATTGCTCTAAGTTTTGATTGAACTCTTGCAAGTTATTGTAGAGTTGGGCATTTTCAATGGAAATGGCTATTTGGGCTGATAACAATTTTAGCAGTTCTAGTCTATCTGTGGTAAAGGCTCCTTCGCTCAGGTTGTTTTCTAGGTAAAGAATGCCTGTCAGCTTGCCTTGGTGCAGTAGAGGCGTGCAGAGAATTGATTTGGGTTGGGTGGCTGCAATATAAGGATCGCGGGTAAATTGGCCTTCTTGGGTGGCGTTATTTAATACCACGTTTTTCTGGGTGCGGATGACGTAGTTGGCGATCGCACTTGCCAGTTTTGGCGTTTCCCCAGAATCAGCTTTTGCATTCAGGGGAAGCGAGCGCAGCACGCTGACTTCATCTTCCTTCACCGAGCCTTCAGCCTCAATCGCCCAGTTTCCCGCTTTTTCTAAAATTAAAAATCCTTTTTGGGCGCCTGCATTTTCGATCGCAATTTTCATCAACCTTTCTAGCAGCTTGCTCAAAACAATTTCACCTGAAATCGCTTGAGAAGCTTTCATCACTGTGGCTAAATCTAGTGTATCTCCCACATTAGTGCTAGTGGTAGTAGCCTTATTCGTTGTTCGGTTAACTTTTGTTTGAGTTGTTGTCTTGGCTGATGTTCTAGCTAGGAATTGGGGATATTTCTTTTCTAAATCCTCAACTTTAGCTATAGCGCCCCACAGTTGGTAGCTATAATGAGCGTTTTGCATATAAGCTTGGGCGATCGTGTCTTTGCCCCATGCCAAGTAAAATTTGGCTGCCAGTTCGTAAGCGAGTGCTTCTTCGTTGATGTATTCGTTTTCTTTAGCAAGCGAAATAGCCTTGTCGTACATTTCGATTGCCTCTACTTTTTCCCCTAAAACCCGATGCCGTTCTGCCTCTACTAAATAGAATTTATGCAAATAATTCATTGGCCCATGATGCGCCCATTTTTGCATTTTCTCTTGATTAGCTTGTACTCTGTCAAGAATGCCCTGTTGCTCTGACTGTGGAGTATCAGAATACACGGCCAACCGCACCAAAGAATCGTAAAAATGGAAGATAGGAATAACGGGCAATCCTACCATTGCATCTAAACACTTCTCTGCTAGAGCAGTATTTTCAATGCCTTCTGAGTAATTTTCAAACAAATAACAAAGGTAAATTTTGTTCAAATATATGTATGCAACTGCCGATTTGTCCTTTGCCTGCTGGTATAATGGCAACTTCAGCTCCTCATCACAGGCTTCACCCTTGAGAATGCAAGAGTTTTCGCTTTTTCCCAACAAATTTAATATAGCTTGCCAATTTATTTCTATATAATTAAGCGCTATTTCTTGCTTGACATTATAAATAGCATCTCTGTTAATTGCTATCCCTCTGTCCAGCACAGTCAGTTCTTTGCCACTATAGTAAGCTGCACAGGAGGAATGTATTAGACTAAAGCCTGCATATTCTAAATCTCCTGTCTCTATTCCACTATAGTAAGCAGATACTAAAGGATCGCAGGTTTCTCTCAGATGCTCTTTCCAATGTCGGGTAAATATATTTACATGGACAACGGTCTTGGCTTTGATTTCTTGAGCATTCAACTTTGACAATAGACTTAAAGCTAATTGACCGAACTGATAACCCGAATTAATATCCTCCACAATTCCACAAAGAAGAAAACCATAATTGGCATAAGCAAAGGGAGAAACAGAAGCATTACCATATTGGACGGATAAATCTACTTGTTTGCACACCGTCAAGAGCAACAGTTGTGGAGCAGCAATGTATGCAGGAGCAAAGATACTTGATATAAGTCTCATAGCTGCTAGTTTATAGGGATCAGTCATTTGAGGCAGGTCACTTAAATCCTCAATTCGCTTCCCGTTCAAAATTGCCGCCGTTTCCCCCAGTGCTTGCCCAATATCTGACGGGTTTGGCTGAGACGGAAACTCCACCCCTAAGAGCTTTAAAACTTCTAATGCTGTATTAACGGCTTCTAGTAGCTTTTTCTGCGACACGGAAGCTTGAATCTGGACTTCATAGATTTTTATTTTTTCCAATAGGTTTTTGGAACAGTTTTGCACGACCTCAGCTAATTTCTGCATCCGGTCAAAGTCACCACTGAGAAATGCTGCCTCTGCTGCTTCGGTATGTAGTGCTAATGTCAGTTCGTAATGATGAGTCCAGCTAGAATTTGCTAGCAGTCCCAAACCTGTTTGCAAATATTGGGTAGCCGCAGCATGAGCCGTTGCTGCTTTAGCTTTTTGACCTGCAGTTAAATTAAGTTTTGCAATTTCAGTTCGTTCGGATTCATCACTAATGAGTTCAATTCCCAGATTCAAATGATCGACGATCGCAAATATCTCTTCCGCTCGTTTCTCTGGCGAGGTATTTTGCCACAGCAAGCGACCAATTTGCAAGTGAACTGTTTTTTTAGAACTTTCCTCAATCAGAGTATAAGCTGCTTGTTGGACGCGATCGTGCAAAAACTTATAAGTAGTAATGACCAGATGAGATTTAACGATTTCTTCTTCTGTTACGCCGAGTTCAGAAGTGGCTAAAATTAATCCATCTTGGATTGCTGGCAATAGCTGTTGAAAGGTTTCAGCGGTAGATTTTTCGTTGACAATCGAGAGAGTATTTAAGTCAAAACTATTGCCCACACAAGCGGCTAACCGTAAAACCTGCTGAGTTAAATCTGGCATTTTTCTCAATTTACCGACCATCAACTCAACAACGTTATCGGTAATCCCTACTGCTTCGATTTGTGAAATATTCCAATCCCAGCTTCTTTTCACTAAATTGAAATTCAGGAGGGTTTCTTCATAGAGAGTTCTGAGAAACTGATTGACAAAAAAAGGATTGCCTTGAGTTTTACCGACGACTAACTCAGCTAGGGGCATGACTGATCCTCTATCCCTACGCACAGTATCAGCTATCAAGTTAGCAATATGTCCGATTTCTAAGGGAGTTAAGGTAATTTGGTTAATAGTAGCCTCTTGCTTTTGCAGCCCCTCCAAAGTCATTATCAGGGGATGTGTGGGGCTCACTTCGTTATCTCGATAAGCACCCATTAGAAATAAATATTTTGTTTCCTCATCTGCCATCATTACTTGCAGCAGTTTCAGAGTAGCGGAGTCAGCCCATTGCAAATCGTCCAGAAAAATGACTAAGGGATGCTCCACAGATCCACAGATCCGGATGAATTTTTGAAAGACTAAATTAAAACGGTTTTGCGCTTCCGTAGCCCCTAATTCTTGGACTGGTGGCTGTTTGCCAACGATGAGTTCTACGTCGGGAATGACATCTATAATTATTTGACCGTTATCACCAAAAGCCGCTAAAAGTTTTTCTTTCCAGCTATTGAGTTGGATTTCGCTTTCAGTTAACAGTTGCTTGACTAAGGACTGAAAGGCTTTGACAATAGCTGAGTAAGGAATATTGCGTTGAAATTGATCGAACTTTCCGGCAATAAAATAACCCCTTGCTTTAGTTATCGGCTTATAAACTTCTTGCACTAAGGCGGATTTACCAATTCCAGAATAACCCGACACTAACATAATTTCTTTCGTGCCATTGCTAACGCGATTAAACGCGGCTAGCAAGGTTTCTAGTTCTTTTTCTCTCCCATATAGTTTTTGGGGAATTTGAAATTTATCCGTAATATCTTTTTGGGCGAGATCAAAATCAGCAATCGTTCCTTTAGCCTGTATTTGTTCTCGGCATTCTTCTAAATCTGCGATGATTCCCCAAGCACTTTGGTATCTTTTTTCAGCAGTTTTTTCTAACAGCTTCATTACTATATTAGAAACGGTTTTAGGAATTCCTATTCCTGGATTGATTTCATGGGGCGGTACTGCTTGTTTAGCAATATGACAGTGCACTAATTCCATTGCATCGTTGTAATCCCATGGCAGTTGCCCTGTTAGCAGTTCGTAAAAAGTGACCCCTAATGAGTAAAAATCAGTGCGGTAGTCGATCGCTCGGTTCATTCTGCCTGTTTGTTCCGGCGATATATAGCTCAGAGTGCCTTCTAAAACATTAGGATTTTTTAGGGTAGGATTCTCACGAGTTAAAACAGTAGAGATGCCAAAATCTATGATTTGGACTAGCCCTGTTGTCGAGTTAATAATAATATTGCTGGGGTTGATATCTTTATGAATAATGTTATGTTGATGAATTTGACCTAAAGCTCGGGTTATTTTAATAGCGGTTGACAAAAACTCTTCTAAGGTAAGTTTTTGATAAGCCAACCACAGCTTTAATGATTCTCCACCACTATCCTCGAAAATGATCGCCAAACTGTTCTGGTATTTTTCTAAGCTGTAGGTTTTAGGTACAGTTTCTAGGTTGAGATTGCGTGTAATTTCGTATTCCTGCTTGTATCGGACTAACGAAGCTGGCATCGGATAATCTTGCTTGAGAAATTTGAGAATGACTGGTTGGTTGTCTTGCTTTCTCACTCCTCGATAAACTAAAGAATTGTTACTTTCATGAATTTGGTTAGTAATTTCGTACCCGGCTAAGTTAATCATCTTTGCAGCCTCTTTTAATAATTAATACACATTTTTTTTAGCAATTCTCAATTTGTAAGTAGATGTATCCTCTAATATAAAGACTAGCCTGCACTTTAAGCAAAATTTAAATTTTAACTAAACAATATTATTTTTTACATTTCTTCAAAAAACTACAAATAAATATTTATGTTAGGAGTCTGAGCGCTCGGTTGCATAATTATAGTATGAATAAGTGGAATCACCATGCAATGAAAGCGAGTGCAAATTAACCCATATCCGTAAAAACACTAAGGAAAAAGGAAAACAGAACCACATTTTTGTCAAATGCGATCGTCAATTTATCGCTGATGATGAGTCCCACGCCTTGTTCCAGCGAGACTGTGAAACCCGAATGCCTAAAAATGTATGTCCTATCATTTCCGGTTACAGCGGAATGATGTTCACTGTTTACTGCTGACAGTGAACAGTAAACTCGAATTTACTATTCCGATGCTAACGGATTTGATATCAATGGTATAGGTTTTCGGGCAATTAACGAATCAAGGGATTTCATCACACCACCCTAATAACTTCGGTAAGACTTGTGGGAAATCTCCATTACCAAGGATTGCCAATCATTGTAAAGGCGGCCCAATAATAAGGATGCAAAAGCACTCGATCGCCCCGCGCCGCAATTTCCGGAGGCAAAATTAGACTCATAGAAAGCCCATCGACTCGCAGCATCCCGTCTTGAATCCGCACGCGCCCCTGCAGCATCTCCAATTGCGCCCGCCGCAAAGCCTCCGCTTTAATCATCAAATTGCCACCGCGTCTGGGGGTTCGCAACTGCCGGTAAAACTCCGTCATCAGCCCCAAAGTCCCCTCATCGCTGACTTCCCACAAACTCGCCAAAGCCGATTTAGCACCGCTAGCTACCGCCAAACCCGCAAACCCCAACTCGGCCTCTTCGTCGCCCAAAGCGGTACTGCACGCGCTTAAAACTAACAGATTCACCGGCGGTTCATTCCACCGCAACTGCCGCATTTGATCCAGGCGCAATTTAGTATCCCACAACTGAATGTAAGAATTTTTCGGCTCCCCGGGCTGGAATTCGCTGTGAGTTGCTAAGTGAATGATACCAAAAGGCCGATTTACCCGCTGAGCTTGCAAATTTCCGAGAGTAAAATCTTGATTCAAAAATGATTTTCCGCGATCGGGCGGCGCGATCGACTCTAACTCCACCGGTACCGCTGGTAATGGCGCTTTATCTTCAAATACCGACGCCCCCATTGCCAAAATTTCATCATCCGCAATATTGTCGTAGGCGATATCAGTTAAACTCAGACTCGGCATCACGCTAATGCTGTATTTCTCAACTAAAAAGCCTTTGCCGTCGTGAAGGGCCGCAAACGGCACGCTCCGCAAACCTGCTGCCGGAATTACAATTAAATTGTCAATCTTTAAAGCTGTCAATTCAGCAGCAACTGGCGCAATTAACCACTGATAAAGTTTTTGCGCCGTATCCAAATAACTAAGGCTGCCTCTTTTTCGGGGATTAGTTATTTCGCTTTGCAGGGCGTCGGCTAGTTGCAACACCTGCCAGCGCGTTGTCGCCGGAATTAAAACGCGCTGCGGTTGAGCGTTAGCTGTTACTAACACTAATTCTAAAAGCTCCCCATTAGGAACATCGGAAACTTCTTTGCCATCCGGCAGCAGCCTCTGGGTCAACTTATATTCTAACGGATGAGGAGGCTGGGATGCGAGGTTTTTTCTCACAGGCAGTAGATTAGATAAATCCTGACTGGCTACCAGCACCGAACCATTTTCTTTGGCGGCACCTGCATCCGCTCTGCTGACCCAATTCATATAAATAATGGCCGATTTTATCCCGGTAATTTGTTCATTTTTGCGAAGAGTTTCGTAAATTACCGACATATTACTAATCGGTCTTCTGGCGGGCAAGTCCAGATATTTTTCGTACTCGCGAGTAAAGATTTCCTCAAATGCTAAAACTCCCGAACCTGCCGAATCTAGCCGGCGAGAAGGAGCGAAAATATCCTGGCTATTTTCGGGAGTTTTGTATCGACTTTGCGATCGCAATTCTACTTGCACGGATGCAGGAAGTGACAGCGCCGGATCAGGATTTACGGGGACTACTGGCACTACAGGCGGTGTGGGAATTGGTGCGGGAATTGGTGCGGGAATTGGTGCGGGAATTGGTGCAGGAATTGGTGAGGGAATTGGTGCAGGAGCAGAGGGCGGGCCCGGCGTAACTAGGGAAATCTGATTTGGTAAACTTCCTTGCGTGTAAGTTTGTCTAAAAGAAAAAGTGGGCAAAATGGCGTTTCCCGCGCCAGCATTAATGCTTCCCAGGGTTCCATTGTCGATCGCGCCCCCAACTACAAACGGTCGATCGATACCGCCTCCGTGGCGAATTGCGATCCTCCCCGCCCCCGCACCTCCGGCAGTAGAAATACTCGAAGAATTGCCCGATATATCATTGAAAACATTGTTCGAGCGAAACAAACCGAGGGTTGTCACATCAACGCGGCCACCAGCGCCACCAGGGCCACCTTGAGCATTGATAAAGCCCAACTGAATGTTATCAGTCGCGTTCAGGGAAACGCCTCCGCCGTTGCCGTTTGAAGTGCCGCTGGAGTTGATATCTAGAGCCGAAATACCCGCTTTCGAGGTGACATCAATATTTCCGCCGATCGCCCCCGAAGCGTTCAAAGCTCCCGCAGTTAAAGGCCCAGCATTGGTTTGGAGAGCGATCGCGCCTCCTGTGCCCGCCGATGACGAGTCGATCGCACCCGCAGCAACAGTATTTCCCTCAACCCGAATCCTCCCCCCGTTCGAGGTAATATTACCAGTCCGAACCTCGCCGCTTCCTTGCAGATTCACGCTGCCGCCACCCGTCCTTAAATTACCCTCTAGGAGGACATTTTCTGCCTTGATATCGGCTCCCAAAGCGGCCGTGCTGTCCCCCCCGAAGCTAACAGAATCTCGGGCGTTAACGCTCAAACTGCGCGCTGTAATTGTGGAAGCAGCCGTCACGCTAGCAGCGTCGGCCGAGAGCTGGCCCAACCTCTGAGTTTGACCGACTAGGCCGTCAAAAGTAATGTTGCCGCCAGCGCGCAGCGTCAAATTATTAGCCCGGCCCGGCGTGCTGTCGAGGGTATTGGCAAAAGCAATATTGCCGGTAGTGGTGGTTAGGGCGGCACTGCGATCGACTGTGACGGCACCGTTGAAAGTCATGTCGCCAGATGTCGCAATATTGCCCGATACCCCGGTACTGCCAGCGTTGACAGTCAAACTCGCCAGCGGTGCAGCTTGACCGACTGTAGCGCCGAACAGCACTCGCTGAGCGTCTAGTCTCAGGGCGCGAGATCCGTCTAGGCTACCGGAGAACAGAATGTTGCCCGTAGCTTCCGTGCTCAAAGCCACGTCAGCATTGAGGGAGGCGTTTCCTGTAAAAGTGAGATCGCCGCCGGATGTCGCAATGTTGGCGTTGAGATCGGTTTTGGGCGCGTCGAGAGTCAAGCTAGTGCTGCCGCTTGTTCTCAGGGGATTGTCGATCCTGATTGAGCTGCCTTGAAGTGTCAGCGGGCTGTTGAAGGTAATAGGTGCGACGATCGCGATCGAGCTGCTACCGTTTTCGCGCCCGATCGCGATCGAGCCGAAACCCCCCGCCAAAGCGCCGAGATCCGTTGCCGTCAAGTCTAAAATGCCCAAAATATCGCCGGTGCCACCGATCCGAATTGCTCGGCTATCGTTGGGTTGCAAGCGAATTGTTCCCCCCGCACTGCTGACAGAATTGCTGCCGCCTCTGAAGTCAATGCCGTTAGCAGTGATAGCGATATTGCCGCCGTTAGCATTGAGTCCGCCCAGAGAGATGCTGCTGGCAAAAAAGTTGATGTTGCCACCTTGAGTCTCGATTACATCCTTGGGGTCATTGACAAAAAACACTCCGCCCGATCTAAAAGTTACGGTGTCTCCCGTTCTCGCTTGCAGCGAAAGCTTGTTATCGGGCAAGTCTTGGAGGGTGATGTAGCCCGGGGTATCTAGAACCACGTTGCTGCCGGCGGCCATCTCTTCCAACTGTACTTCTGAGATCGATGTTTCATTGGGTTCTGGTGCCGATTCGAGTTCCCCGCCAGTCGAGCCCCCGCTAGTGTCGCCGTTACCGCTGACGATCGTAATATTTGCCGGATCGAGGAACAAATTGCCGATCGCACCGTTAGTCGCGCGGGTATCGACCCGTCCTTGGAAAGTTAAAGCATTTTTGCCGGAAACTTCTACTTGTCCGCCGTTACCTGCGGCGATGCCCCCGCGAGCACTAATATTGCCGAAGAAGCGAGTTGTATTGTCTGACCAAATTACCGCAGTGCCGCCGTTGCCACGGTCGATCGCGTTTGCTGCGATCGTAGAATCAGGACTAACATAAGTTACCAGTGCGTTCGGCACCGGTTCCATCCCCCGGAAACCGCCTCCGACGCGCACAGTACCTCCGCCGTTCGTCCCGGAAGCATCGATATTTGCGCCGAAGAGTCCAACTTTTTCCCCTAAAATATTGACTGTGCCGCCAGCATTCCCAGAAGGAGCAAATACATTTAAAGAACCCGAGACGATCGCACTTCCCGGAACTGCCGACACTGTTTGGCCGCCAGTCAGTACCAATTGACCTTGTTCGTTAGTCGTTAAACCTGTGGCTGACGCTACGCCGGGACCCGTTAGCAACTGAGGCAAAGAAACCGGGGCGACCGCCGAGTTTTCTGACGGCAAAGACGGAGTAATTTCTAAACTTAATAAATTGCCAACTTGACTGATACGGACTGCATTTTCTCCCTGAACAGCAGCCACAGTAATTTGACCGTTGGGAGCGGATAATTGTCCTGTATTAATCACGGTGCCACCGAGCAAAGTTAAACTTTGCCCGCTGCCAACTGCCAAGTTACCCGCATTGACAATTGCACCCACTTGTGAATTATTAAAATTAAATTGATTGGGATTTCCCAGTAAAGCTTTGTAATCATTAATTCCGGCAGAACTGAACCAGCGATCGCCGAAACCAATACCTGTAGCAGTTGTCGCAAAAAAAGACCCCGGCACGTTTAATCTAGCATTTTGACCGAAGATAATTCCCGCCGGATTCATTAAGAATAAATTTGAGTTGCCACCGCTTACAGAAATCAGACCGTTAATTATGGAAACATTGTCGCCGGAAATCCGCCCTAAAATATTTTGAATATTTGGATTAGTTAAAAAATTAGCTATTTGACCTTCGCTGAGATTAAATTGGCTGAAGCTGTGAAAAAGATTGGCCCCGTTTCCTGACAGTTGCCCGCCGCTAATGTCTGTGCGATTTTGCTCGGACTTAACAACAGTATTCGTGCCGTCAGTCGCAGGAACTACAGGTTGCGATCGCACTGCTAGCGGTAGCAGCCCAAAACCTAATGTCAAAATTAGAGCAGAACGAAAATAGGTCATTGGAGGAAGCTATTAGTCATTAGTCATTATTCATTAGTCATTAAGTAGATCGGCACAAAAAAGCAAGAATATCTTGGCGGGGCGGGTGGAGCCAGTATCTTTACTTGTAAGCAGTTTATTGCTGCACTCACCCACCCTCCCATGTAATGTTTATTTGTAACCACCTACTTAGTCATTAGTCATTAGTCCCAGCAAACAAGGAAAAGCCACTTTCCCATTACCAATTACCAATTCCCGATTACCAATTCTCCATTACTAATTCTAATCTCTTCTCGTTGTGATTTTTTTTGAGCTGTAATGTTCCGCCAAAGTGCCAATAAACTTAAAAAGGTCGATCGCACACCGCCACCGCCGGGGGTCGATCGCACTCCAAAACCACCCGTTGCCAGAATGTCGGAAATTTAACGCAAATTTGGTATTTATCTGTCGCCAGTGTATTGACAAAATCCCCCCAGAGTCCTAGGATTGGAGCACTGATTTGGTGGGACAGCAAAAACCCACACCATAACTGGCTCCTCTAATAAAGTTAAAAACAAAATATTGATGCTTTTAGAGACCAACCATGCAAACCCCAGCTTTCCCATTTCTAACTGAACAAATAGTAGAGCGGATATTTTCGTCAGGCGAACTGACTCGGGATGACAGACAGCGAATTCAGTCAATGCTCTTAAATGAGTCGATCGGCGAAAATGAATTGAGCTTAATTGAAAAAGTGATGGAAGGCGTAGTCAAGGGAATACTTGACGTGATGAATTAGTTGATAACTGGCGCTAACATATCTAAATGTAGGGTGCGCCGAGGCGCACCTTAGCCTAATTTTAAATAAAATCGAAAATCAAAAATCGAAAATTCTGTCACCGTTCTAAAAATCATCATCCGGGCCGTCATCCGGGCTGTCATCCGAACTCTGATCGCGACGCACAAGTTCAGAAGGAGGCCTATCGTTACTCCAGGCCCACCACACGCCATCGCACTGGCAGCGATAAAATTCTTGCCACTTGCGGCGGTTGAACTCGGTGTATACTGGCGATCGGCGATTAATCCAGACCTCAGCGGCATCCGTGCAGCTAGCGCCGCACTTGGGACAGCAAAACTCATTAGCGTGAACCGCCGTCGCAGTCCATTCAGGAGGATGTGGAGCAAAAGCTTCCATGTGTTAGAGTTTCTATCTAAACTGCTGGTAATTACGGCAAATCAAGGCTTGCTAAAGATCCGCAGAGTTCGGAATGACCTAAGCAATGACATCAGTACGCTGTTGAGTGCGTAATTCATCTGCCCGTTATTTTTTTAGCATTTGCCGTCCGATGAATAGTATAACTGATGTGGTGCAAACCGCCGATCGGCATTCTCAAATATTTCAAGGACTAGGCTCATGTCTATCTACAATCTTATCTCGTTTCTGGGCATCTTTGGCCTGTGTGCGATCGCCTGGATTTTTTCAGAAAACCGACAGTCCAAGTATATTCCCTGGCGCGTCATCATCTGGGGCATTGGACTGCAATTAGTCTTAGGATTTTTAGTATTCCTGTTCCCCCCAACTCGCATCGCCCTAGAGTGGTTTACTGGCTTACTGGATGGAGTATTCACCGCTGCTGACGCTGGAGCGAGATTTGTATTCGGGAGCAATGTTGTACCGATACCTGGTAAAACTCCGGCAGTTAATTTAGGATATATTTTTGCCTTTAGAGCTTTACCGACAGTCATCTTTTTTTCTGGCCTCATGGCCTTGCTATACAACATCGGCGTGATTCAAATTATCACCGAACTTTTTGCCAAAATCTTTTATATGACAATGCGGTTGAGCGGCGCAGAAGCCCTCAGCGGCGCTGCTAATATCTTCGTAGGAATTGAAGCAGCAATTGTCGTCAAGCCTTATTTGCCGAAAATGACTCGTTCGGAACTTTGTGCCATCCTCTCTTGCTGTTTTGGGACGGCCGCTTCTTCAACTTTAGCAATTTACGTTAGTTTTCTAAAGCCAGTTTTTCCCAATATTTTAGGGCATTTAGTTTCAGCCTCAATTATCGCCATTCCCGCTTGTTTTGTTCTGTCGAAAATCTTAGTACCAGAAACAGGCGTGCCCCTGACAATGGGTGGCATTCCCAAGGAAGAACCGAAGCCTCAAGGCCGCGAATTTGTGGGCGAAGAAATTTCGGACACGGAGCGCGAAGAATTCAAACAAGAGACTGTTGGGGGAGAACCCATCGAGCGAGTTAGCCCTCTCGATGCAGCGATTATTGGTGCATTGGACGGTGTAAAAATGGCTGTGGCGATCGCCGCTGTTTTGATTTTAATCTTGGGCTTAGTTTCCTTAATCAATCAATTCTTTGGTTGGCTGGCAATTTTGCCCGGCCCAATTGGTGACTTGTTCAAAGTTGTCACCTTAGCCAACATTATGGGAGTCTTATTTTATCCCCTGACGCTATTAACAGGAGTTCCATTAGAGGACTCTTGGCAAGCGTCAGTAATTATCGGTCGCAGGTTGTTAGAAACGGCGATTCCTCCCTATCAAACTCTAGCAGAAGCATCGGCAAACAAACTGGTGAGCGATCGTACAGTTTTAATTGTCAGTTACGCCCTTTCCGGCTTTGCCCACTTAGCCTCCGTCGGCATATTTGTCGGCGGTACGATCGCCCTAATTCCATCCCGCCGCAAAGACATTTCCGAACTCGGTTGGAAAGCATTATTTGTCGGCACTTTAGCGACAATGATGATCGCTTGCATCGCGGGCACCTTCGACACCGGAGACGCCAGCATTTTAGGCGCTAAAACAGCCCCTGCTGCCCCGCTAACAGCCCCTGATTCTCCAAAACCACTGCCATCCCCAACCGCTAATTCAAAGCCGTCAGTTGCCCCAGCGATTGTCAGTCCGAAGCCTTCGGCTAATACCCAAAAAGCTTCTCCCAGAGATCAAGAATCTCCCTCTCCCGCATCCAAGAAAAACCCTTAATTATCTTCTACGGACTTGTAGGGGCGGGTTTTACGAACAATATTTAACTAGCGTCAAAAATCTACAGAAACCCGCCCCCACAGAACCAATAACCTACATCAACTTTGATTTCGATCGCATCAGCTCTTGGGTGGGGGTGGGTTTACGAGATTGTAGGTTTTAGACAATTATTTTCGGTAAAACCAGCCGCTACAAGGCCCTGACCAATATTATTGTTTTTTATCTAGATGCAATTACCAGTTACTAATTACCCCAAAATTTATGAATCCCGATCCAGAAATTCGCCGCCTGTTAGATGTGATGCCCGCTTCCGGCCGCATGACGTGTAAAATTATTAATAAGCCACAACAATCAACGGTAATTGACTGCGATTTTCCTTTTCCTTGGAATCAATCTCGCCCGATTTATATTAATTTTGATTTGTGGCGCCTGCTATCTAAGCCGCAGCGGGATTTACTGCTATTGCGGAATGTAAGTTTTCTGTGCAGTTTTAAGTGGTTTAAACCGGATATTTATCAAGGTGCCGCTCTGGCGGGAATTGTGGGGACTGTTGTAGAATTGTTGCAGGGAGATGCGATCGGCACTGCGATCGCGGGCGGTTTGACGGGACTCGCCATGACTCGAATTTGGCGCGACAACCGCAGTTCCCAAGTAGAGTTAGATGCTGACGAAGGAGCGATTAGAGTAGCGGGAAGGCGCGGTTACAACGAAGCCGAAGCGGCCGGACATTTGCTGGGGGCGATCGATGCTGTGGCGCAAATTGAAGGGCGCAGTTTGGATTTTAATGAGTTGATTCGGTGTCAAAATTTAAGGGCGATATCGGGTATTTCGGCCGTGGGCGTACCCGATAGTGTCAGGCAAGATTAGAAAATACTATTTCACAAACAATCCTGTGTCCGGCAGCCAAAGGACACAACAGTGTTGTGTCCCTACTATCCAGGCGCTATATCTGCTACTCAACTCTTTCCCTGACAATCCGAATACTCTCCCATGCTGGTATCCGACCCGCTTGTCGCTCATCTAGTAATACCAAGTAAACATAAAGTGGGTATATTTCATTGAGCTTCTGTAGATACTTACGGCTAATAGCTTCACTTTCTTGACGGCTTAAATTAATTGTATTGAGCGCCGTTTTATTTTTGGGTATTGCCTCATAAGCTGCTGACAAGAAATGATAGATAACAATAACAGGAAGCAGAGAGAAGTATAAAAGTAGGAAATCACTAGCTTTGCCTGCTTCAATTGCTTTAAATTGACCTTCGAGGACGCGATTGAGGTCGCGGAGGTCGCGCTTGACGACGCGGTTGACGACGCGGTAGAGGTCGAGGTTGACGACGCGGTTGAGGACGCGGTAGAGGTCGAGGTAGAGGTCGCCGTAGAAGACGCGGTTGAGGACGCGGTAGAGGTCACGGTTGAGGTCGCGGTTGAGGACGCGGTTGAGGTCGAGGTTGAGGTCGCGGTAGAGGTCGCGGTAGAGGTCGAGGTAGAGGTCGCGGTAGAGGTCGCCGTCGTCGAGGTTGAGGTCGCGGTAGAGGTTGCGGTAGAGGTCGCGGTAGAGGTCGCGGTAGAGGTCGCCGTCGTCGAGGTTGAGGTCGCCGTCGTCGAGGTTGAGGTCGCTGTTGAGGTCGAGGTTGAGGTCGCGGTTGAGAACCAAAACCTCAGCTAATTTCTGTTCCCAAGTTTGCTGCTGTCCAGTTTCTATTCCTGCAAGGATTCGCTGTTCTCCATCAAAACACCAGCATCCTACTTGTTTTTCTGTCACTGGATACTCCTCTACTTCAGCTAAAGTGGGCAGTCTGTACTTAAATCCCAATACAGATTGCTGCTGAGTTAACCATTCACAAAACTCCTTTGCATCGATCGACCTTACTCCAGTAATGGGTTTTTGAGCATCTCCTGGCGGAAATCTGTAACTTGTCCAATAGCCAGGTTGGCGATGTTCACCCGCTTTCAGCTTTTCATCAATAAAAAGCTGATATTCGGCGCAGGTGATGTAACTCCTGTCAATTTCGACATTCTCATCAATCTGCAGTAGATTTTGCAGACGCCTGGATAACAAAACATTAGCTGCTAAGGTGAATCTTTCTGTCATCGACTTTCCAAATCTGCGTTTAACCTTTGCTCCAGTTGTTGCCGAACGTCTGGATTTACACTCAACCCCTCGTCCAAACAATCATAGGCGAGTGCCACTACCTCAACCGATGGAGATGGCATCATCAAGACTGCACGAATCAGATTGCTAGCATTACTCTGCGCTGCATAAAGGCGGATAGTTTCCGCCCACCATGATTGGTTAATATTTCCGATTAACAAATTCTCTTGGTTCGATTCCTTAATCTGAACCGCTGCTAAATATTCCTGGAAACTCAAGTGAGCAAATTCATAAACGCCTACTTCTTTTTCCACTAACAACCCACTCACATCCCGAACTTGCTGAATAAATTCCTCTGGATTCGCCCCACTGCCTGCTACATCTGCCAATTTGTCTGTAATCCAATCAATTCCATCGGATAGGTTGAACTCACGAGTTTTCTGCTGCATTAATTCAAATGCCAGCACTTGCAGAACAGATTGCTTTTGCGTCGCTGTTAGCGCATCCGCAATATTTTTAGCTCTTTGTCGCCTTTCTAGTAAAACCTGGCAAATTTCTTTGTAAAGTTCTACCCGTTTTCCTGGCAAGGCACTACCGCGACGGTGAACTGTGGCAATCATTGTTAGCAGCAAAGGATTCACCGCCATGTCCGCCAGAGGTTTGCTATTTTTAATCCGCTCAATTAAATCATCTGCTTGTTGTTTAGCGTCTGCCTGCACTCCCGCATCATCTTGTCCAGCGTGACTTATCACCTCTGTTTCCAAATACCAGCTATGAATAAACAGTTGCATCTGTTTCAGGCTAAATGGTTGCACTTCTAAGACAGTCACATATTGTTGCAACCGCGCAGTTTTATAGCCAAAAGGTCGAGAGGTTAAGATAAAAGCCGTATCCGGGTAGGTCTGCATCTGTTCGTCTACCCAACGACTTACTTGCTGGCGCTGGGTTTCATCTGCCACTTCATCCAATCCATCTAACATTACCAAACATTGGTTTTGACGTATTTTTTCGGCAAACCACTTAGGCGGTGGATTCTCCAGTTGATATTTTTGCTGCTGCTGCTGTACCTGCTGAGTAATTAACTCTGCCAGAGTGAGTTGATTATTATTCACAATTTCCTGACGCACATCTCCGAGATACAACAATATCGGAATCAGTTTCGGCGCTTTCGGATGCGCTTTCCGCTGTTGCTTTGTGGCATAACTCTGCGTTAAATATCTCAAAAGGGTAGTTTTCCCGCAACCGGGTGCGCCCAAAACTGCCATGCGCCGAAATGCCGGATGCTTATCTATTTCTGCTAAAAAATTCCAAATTTGTATTTCATTTGAGTTATTTCTTTCATCCTTGAGTGGCTGAACCATTTCGGGCCTTATATTCGCTGCCTCTGTTGCAGCAATTTTGAGTGGCACAAATACCTTTTGCAACTTCAGGGTTCGGTCTCTATCCAATCCCTGTGTTTGATAGTCCCGACATATATAAGTCAAACCCTGGTAATATTGCCGCTGAAAAGGTGAGGTTGAATCTTCAATTTTATTCCAAATCCAGTTTGCAAAACTATGTGCAAGTTGCTGTCTCTTTCCCCTAAAATTCGGTGCAAGTTGGTTAGTAACTGGGATGAGAAACTTGATTGCCTGGATAAACAACATCAAAATTACAGTCACAACCAAAGCCAAAAACGCTGCTGTCCATTCGCGCCTCTGTATGAAATACAACATTACCGCCAGTCCCAAACCGGGCGGCAACCATACCAACCTGTTCTGCCATTGTCTCGGTAAAAACAGTACAGGCGGGAGCACAGCCCCCAAACCAAAGAGAATGAGAGATGTATAAAAAACTGCTGAGTTGAATTCGGCGGCTACCTGGTTCCCCTTCAAGAGTCCGAAAAGGATGCCACCTCCCAGCAGGGGTAAAAAACCAACAAGCCAATTTTGATTTGCAGGCGGTGCACTCGGCTGAGACTGACTGGATATAGCACCGAGGATAAAAAGTGCCAATAGACACCCTACTGTCAGTAAGATTATTATAGGGTCTTCAATTTTTAAGTCCTGTTTACCGGGCAGTTGGTTGATCAGCCAACCCAAGAAACCATTACTGAGTATCAATAGCAATGGTATCAGCCAATTTTGTATAAATCTGGACATACGCGATCGCATTTAAAAGCCTGTTGTTTCCCATTTTACGCATCTGATCGGTGATTATCAGGAAGCTTCGTTAATGCACTGATTTCAATCGAAAGTGCGATCGGCCCATCCATCCCCTAAAACTTACCTATGAGCTAGAACAATGATAAACTTGATATTCATACCCATCCACCGCAGGCAAATCGCGCGATTCAACCTGACATTTTTGTGCTTCTAGATTGACAGGTGCGCGAAAATTAACCAACCACAAATCAAGCGGACGTTCTAATTGACTGAGTGTTTTGTCAAGTGTTCCTGCAGCAATTTCCGGCGCATCCCTTCTCTGATTAGCCAAAAGAAACAGCGGAGAATCAAAGGCTTTAACTTCTTCTTTCTTCCTAACATCCGTTACATCCGCTACAAAATCCGTGGTCGAACTTCTTTCCCATTCCCACCCTATCCCCATCAACTCTCCTATTTCTACATGAGTCTTTTGAGTAGTGGCAATTAACACGGGAACTTTCGATACTTGGCTGATAATCGGAATTAAAAGGTCTGGTTTGTAATATTTGCGATAGCCGAGATTGGAATTTACTGTGACACCGCTAAAAAAACCCATTGCTAAAATTAGCACCACTGCTTTTTTGCCCGGAACTTCGATCGCCCGTAAATTAAACCATTGACTTTTTGCTGTAGGTGTGTTAGAAATAACCGCCAAGATTGCTCCTAAAAGCAATATCACCCCCGGAAAGTAGACGAAATTGTATCGTGCGCCGCGAGTTAGGTCAATCCCTAGAATATATGCAAAGCTGAAAAATAGGAAAATTGCTCCTAGCACAAATCCGCCGAAAATAACAGTACCTAAACGAGTATCTGGCGTTGTTAAGGAATTTTTAAGAGCGCTAAACAAGATGGGAAGCACCAATATAAAAAATATTGTCATGGCGATCGCCGATGCAACTACTACTGCCAAATTTGGCGATTCCACCGGCAGCAGAGACATGACTGTGATCCATCCAGCTAAAGCTTGAAAAATCGGCGCGATCCAATCTAAGAATGTGCGATCGCCACTGACAATCCAATTAGTTAGTTCGCTGCCGTATTTATTTGACAAAAATACCGGCAGCCAAACTAAACCGCCTGCTAAAGTGCCGATCGCTACTGCGAAAAGCCGCCAGAGGATTTGAAATTGCCAAATATTAGGCTGCTGGCTGTTGTCAATTGGCAACTTTCCATTAAACTGCTGCCAAATTACAGCAATTAATGCTATTGCTTCCGCACACAAAGTCAGTGCAAAAAAGTAGTGAGCAGCAATTCCCAAACAGTTAACAACTACCCAAAGCAGCACCGCCCAAATAGGCAGGGGAGCGCGCTGTTGTAGCTTTTTTGCAGCTAATGCGAGGCAAAAAAGAGAGGCAATAACTAATAAGATTCCTAAAGTATAATGGCGAGCTTCTTGAGCCAGATAAATGCCGTAGGGAGAAACTGCCATCATCGCGGCCGCACATTGACCGACTAAACGAGAACTAAAAGCAAATTTGCCCAAAAAGTAAATAGCTGGAACTGAAATCACGCCCAATAATGCAGGAAGAGCTCGCCCAATCCAAACTAAACTATCCTCGGTCGGCCCAAACAGTCGCATCCACCAGTGGGCGAGCATAAAATACACTGGTGGATGATTGCTTTCTAGCAGCAAATGGTTTAGGACATCTGCAATGCCAGCACCGGAACCCAATTGTAGCGGTTCTAATAATGTAGAAAGGTCGATCGCGCGATCGATAGGTACACCGCGAAAACTGTTGCCCAAACTAAACACTAGAGTGGAAAACTCATCCGTCCACAGCGGTTTCGAGTCCAAATTGGCAAAGCGCAAAATAAAAGCGATCGCCGTCCACAGAAATAGCAATAACAGTTGTTTATTCTTAATCATTAATTCAGTAATTTAAAGGCCTAGCGAAGAAGATCCATTAGTCATTAGTCATTAGCCATCACTCATTTTATTAATTACCAATCACCAATTACCAATTACCAATTACGCATTACCTACTTCACGTCCGTCACCCGCCAACTCAGCTTCATATTGATCCAGAAATTCCACAGAGTCACAGTCGCGATCGCAATTAAGTTAGCCAAATATTTATTCATTCCCAAAATATTAAACATCAAATTAACCAGCAGCACATTCAAAATCAAACCCATCAAGCAAATCGTATTAAATTTCAACAGGCGTTTCAATCGCTGGCGCGATCCGGGCTGCCGCTTAGAAATATCCCCAAAAGTCCACAAATCATTCCACAAAAAGTTACTGATAATTGCCAATTCACCAGCAACGATCAGACTGCGAGTCAGCCCCAAACCGAGGATATCGAACAGGACATACAAAACCCCCATATTCACAAACACGCCGCTGAAACCCACGATGCCAAACCGCAGAAACTTACCCATCGGCCACCGGGCAAACCGCAACCTCAGCAAATGTTGCAAATACTCAATATACTGTTTCCAAGTAACTTTGCTATCACCTTCTTGCCGCTCCTGAAACACGTAACCAACTTCTCCAATCCAGCGGATATCGCCTCTGCCGAGCACTTCAATCAATATTTTGTAACCAGCAGGATTCATGGTTTTGCCCGCTATGCAACTGCGACGCACCATAAAATACCCGCTCATCGGATCGGAAACTCTGCCCACCACTCCCGGCAGGATCACTAACCCCACGGTTTGAGCGCCCCGTGATAAAAATCGCCTGACAAGGCTCCAGTCGCTCACGCCACCCTCGCCAACGTGGCGGCTCGCAGCGGCCAAATCGGCTCCCCGCTGAATTTCTGCTAAAAGCTGCAACAGCGTCTCCGGGGGATGCTGCAAGTCGGCATCGATGACGCCCAAAACCTCGCCCCGAGCGGCCTGCCACCCGCGAATTACCGCTGTGGAAAGTCCCCGCTCGTCTTCCCGGCGCATCACCCGCAATTGCGGATATTCCGGTGTCAGGGACAGGGCGACTTCCCAGGTGCGATCGGGGCTGTCGTCATCGACTACAATTAATTCGTAGTTGCCGGGAAGGATACCATCGAGCAATTGGCTCAATTTTTCCACAATACTCTGGATATTCGTGCGCTCGTTGTAGGTGGGAATTACCAGGGAAAAATAAATTGGCGGTGTGCGTGCGTGTACAAAAGTTGAACCGAAAGTCTGTATAGCAGGAATCTGCAAAGACCCCGACGGCACTGGCAAGACCTGATTTGGTTGGTAGCTGCCCATAATTTCAGTGTTCAGAAAGTCAAGAATATTTTGCTAGCACTTGAGATTGTAAAATATCGTTCCTCCATAATTGATTAGTTAAGATATAAAAATGTCTTAATTCTAGTTAGTAATTCTGTAATTGAGTTAAAAAGAAAACTGTGGATGCAATTCTCGATCGAGCTTTACAAGGTTATAACATCTCTGCTGCAGAAGCCTTGGTACTTTTGCAGCAAAGATATCCAGACGCGCGAGCTTCTATTCAAACAACCGCTGACTTGCTCCGCCGCCAACAATCAGGGGATACTGTCACCTACGTTATCAATCGGAATATTAACTTTACTAACATTTGCGAGCAGCATTGCAGTTTTTGTGCATTCCGCCGCGACGAGGGAGATGAGGGCGCTTTTTGGTTAGATGCAGCTCAAATTCAGGAAAAGGCAACTGATGCAGTGCAGCGGGGTGCAACGGAAATTTGTATGCAGGGGGGCTTAAATCTTCAAGCTAAGCTCAACGGCGCATTTTTACCTTATTATCTGCAATTGGTGAAAACTATTAAGGATAAGTTTCCTCACTTGCACTTGCACGCTTTTTCGCCGCAAGAAATAGAATTTATTGCCAGAGGAGATAATCTTAGTTTCAGCTATGTAATTTCGGCTTTGCAGGATGCGGGAGTGGATTCGATGCCGGGAACCGCGGCGGAAGTTCTCGACGATTCTGTGCGACGGGTAATTTGCCCGGAAAAACTAAATTCGGCAACTTGGCTGGAAATTGTGGGAACGGCTCACCGTCTGGGTTTGCCGACAACGAGTACGATGCTTTGCGGGCATATTGAGACGGCCCAACAGCAGGTTTTGCATTTAGAAAAAGTGCGATCGCTCCAACAAACTGCGATCGACCAAAACTATCGGGCACGCATCACAGAATTTATTTTACTACCATTTGTCGGACAGGAAGCACCTGCTCCTTTGCGGAGTCGAGTCGGCCGCGACCAACCAGTTTTAGCAGATACATTGTTACTCACCGCTGTATCGAGAATCTTCTTGGGAAATTTGATTTCCAATCACCAGCCGAGTTGGGTGAAATTAGGTTTAGATGGAGCTATAGAAGCGCTGAAATGGGGCTGCAACGACATCGGCGGTACATTGATGGAAGAGCACATTACAACGATGGCCGGTGCGGTTGGCGGCAGTTGTCAATCTGTCGAAGATTTGCAAAATGCGATTAGTTCTTTGGGGCGGGATTATCAACAAAGAGATACAATTTATCGACCTTTAGGGGTTGACAATTTGGCAGTAAATGTGTGATTTTTGGGATGCGAAGTGCGAAGTGCGTAACGTGTCCTACGAGTTTAGCCGATCGCACTTTCAAATTCTTCTAGCGCTTGGCAACTTCCTACCTGCAAAGCACGTTCCACTGTAGCCGGAATCAGTTGGGCGATCGCGATTTCTGGAAAATTCGGACTCATATCGGATTCTACATACTCTCCATCTTGCAGCAAATAAATGCGAAGTCTGCCGCTGTCATAAACCCATACTTCTGGAACTCCAATAATTTTATAGGCATCGATCTTAGTTTTAGAAGTAACGTCCGTCTCAATTGCTAAATCGGGCGGCGGATCGTCCGATAAAAGTCGGCGGCGGCCAATCATCCGCTGATAATTTAGAATATAAAAACAAGCATCAGGTTCAACTCCTGCTGCACCTTCCCGCTTGAAAGTAGTAGAACCAAAGGGTTCATATCTTCTGCCCGCTGACTTGAGTAATTTTTTTACCATATCGGAAATTAAATCTTTCGGAATTTCCCGATCTAGTAAGGGAACCATAATTTCTAAGGTACTGTTGCTGTAGGCAATTCTAGTTCTTCGTTTTTCCCCTAATTCCTGCAAAATCGACTCGAATTCCAGCCAAGTTATATTGGGAATAGTTATGACACTACCGGGAGTAAGCTCGATCTGACTAACAGGTTTGAGCACGGGGGTGATAACAATCATAAGCTGAATTGCGAGCTAGTTGTTAAGTTTGTGCCAAGGGCAGGCAGGATGCCTACCCCACAAGAGTTTTTGGATATATCTGTTGAGTTTAGCACGGGCAACGAGAAGAGATTCGCGATCGCACTTTTGACTCAATTCTAGAAAGAGCGATCGCACATTTAGACTTCATTGCAACCGGATTAATTTGACTAACAAACTCATGATTTCTCCCTGATCCGGTGTAATAATGATGCGATTGTCGGGAATGGCGATCGGATGAGTCCAACGAACAGCTTCCTCGTAGCGCAATGCGTGCAGTTGGTGGATAGTTCGCCGTACCCCCAGCGGCGAACCGATGATCACGTGACGGACTGCTTCGCGATCTGCCTCAAAGGTTTGGTTGGTTAAAACATTGGGCGATGTTTGGTTCGATGATGAATCTTGCAACATAGCTTTGACTAATAATTTTGGATAGGTTTGATGCTTTGTAACGGTAAAACCGCGTACAATTTCTAATTAAAAAAAAGACCGCTATTCCCGTAAAGCACAATTTGTTAAAACAATACTATCTGAGGTTTCTGTATTTGCCTAGAGCAAATCAATTTAGGGTAAGCGTAAATCAATTTAGGGTAAGCGTAAATCAATTTAGGGTAAGCGTAAATCAATTTACGGTCAGGGTCAATTAGCTTATGGAAATGTTTAAAAAATTCGAGCGATCGCGCCACTAAAGAGACTCCGAGTTAAGCGGTTTATGACTCAAAAACAGCTAGGAAAAGCACTTGGAGTTACGGAAATGACGGTAAGCAACTGGGAATCCGGGCGATCGGTACCGAAGCTAACGCCTGTTCAATACAAGAAGTTGCTAGAGATTCTGCAAATTACCTCTGCTGAATTACCAGATCAATTTGGTTTTCCTAGCGATGCTGATAAATAGAAAATGGAATATTATAATTGAGGCGTTTTATTTAAACGAACTCATACAATGTTTTGAAAAAAAAAGGAATATGAGACTTAACATCGCTACTTTGCTCTGAATAAAATCTCCCAATTTCTAACGAGAGTTGCTCTCTAAATACCCAATCTTCCCGGCTAAAGTCACCGGATGGCTTAATTTGATGCCAATAATCCTTAGCTTTTTTAATTGTCAGCAAAACTGCGATCGACTGATTCCTATGCGTTTCATCTACAGCATTTTGAAACCGCTCTTTCCACGAAGCCTGAAATGCTTGAACTTCAGTACAATTCAATCCCGAATAGTAACTAATGCGCTCGAAGGCTCTCTGTAGGTTATTCTGTAAATCCAAGTCAGTACAAATTGCCTCAGCCATATCCAGATAAATATTTGCGAGTACCGCAGGATTTCCCTGATAAATCGGCTCGTTACAACAATTGTCAAATATTGGTTGAAGTTCAGGTGTCAGAAAATATGCTTCTTTATGAATCAAACCTGTAATCCAGATCCGGTGCTGTGCTGCGTTTTGCTCTTTCACCTCCGATTTTTCGTAAAGATTCCGAAAAATTGCTTCTGTGTCTGTAAAAATATAATTGTCGATCGTTTGGAGTTGCAAATCTAAATCTATCATTGCAAAAAGTCGATCGGGATCTAAATATGAGTTAGCACTATCCTGTTTATGTAATGTTAAAAGAGTAAAGTAGGTGTCTAATACATCTTTGCGATCGCCACAGTTGAAAAATTCCGGTAACTTCTGTCTCCACCATGTCGGAACGCAAGCCTTATAAAAGTTTGCATCTGGCATTTGCTCCATTGCTTTATAAGCTTGAGGTGACTCTCTACCCTGCGTCTCCCGAATATCACCTTCGCACAATACCACAATTTTGTTTTTAATTCGGCGAGATTGAAGAATTGCCTCACAATGTTTTTTTAGCTGTTCTGGATTAAGACTCATTTGTAATATTATATTCTTGTTTAATCAGTTTTGGCTCTATTTCTTTAACATGAGCGGGTGTCAGAGCTTCACACAATGCGTAGGAGTGAGTTGCCAGAATATATTGATTGCTGGGAACCCACTCTTTGAGGTCTGATATAATTTGATATTGCCAATCTGGATGAAAAGCAATTTCAACTTCATCCATCAACACAATAGCATTTTTTATGTTGCGGGACTTGAGCCATATATAAATGCTAAGTCTTTTTAGTTCGCCGTGACTTAAATCTTCTGGATATAGTTCTATAGTTTCACCATTCTTATACAATTGAAAGTTGACTCCCGAAAAATCTTCATTTAAATTTATCCTTTTATTTGATAACATCAAATTTAAATCACTAATTAGAGTTTGATAGCTCTTCCCGTAGTTACCTGTTTTAATCGCTTCTCTGAAGTCGCGATCGCGAGCATCTTTAAATGATTTAATAAGTAGCTTTACAGCAAGGAAGTCATAGGTAAACAAGCCATTTAATTTAGATCTTGCAGATTCGAGGATCGCGTAATAATTCTTATCTTCCTTACTTGAGTTGCTAAATAATAGTTTTCTAGAAGCCAGCGGAAGAAATAGAAAAACTTGGGTTGATGGAGCTGCTAGAAAAATTTTATGCGACAGTTTGTCTAAAAATAATTTTGCTTCATCCTTTTTTAGAATATTAAAACAACATAGTAACTCTGTATTTGGTTCTTGATTATTATTAGATTGTTTAGCGCTTGAATAACTACATATATGTATCAAGTTTTCTGGTTGTATCTCTTCCAATAAAAAATCTTCAATAACAGAATATTTCCCACAATAGAATTCAAGTTTAACTATTTTTTCTCCCTCCAAAATGTCAATGAGGGCTAAGACTCTTTTTTCTTCCCCATCAGCAACTTTAAAGCCCTGAAGCAGATTTTGTAAAAACGGTTTTTTAGCGTCATCAACCGAACAGTGTAACAATACAAAAATCAACTGCAACAGCGTACTTTTACCGCCACCATTTTGACTACCCAGGGGAAAAATCTTAGGAACAAAATCCTTTTCAAAAGTGATGTCAATGTCCTTTAAACCGCGAAAATCAGGAACTTGAACTCGTAGCAAGTGCATAATAAACTCCTGGTGTTGGGTTGCATTTTTTATTTAAACCCTGAGCCACAATCATTTTAGATTATAACTCACATCTTTTACTATTTTCATGAACAGGCTTTCCGGCCTGTACCACAACATATTAAATTAATGCTTTTTCGCTGATTCCGGCAGTCCGCCAGGGGTTGAAACCCCTGTCTCAAAGCTAAAGTCCTCTGAAGAGGACTGAAGAACTCATTAGTCCTCTTCAGAGGACTTTAGCTATTAGCCAGGGAATTCATTCCCTGGCGGGCTGGCCGGCTTTCCGTTTAAGCAAGAGATGAGATTAAACCTTAAACTTCTCCACAATCCGTCTCATCGCTTCTTCCACATTCTCCCGACTATTAAACGCCGAAATGCGGAAATAACTCTCACCCGCCGCACCAAAACCAGAACCCGGAGTTCCCACCACATTGCAAGTTTCCAGCAACTTCTGAAAGAAATCCCAACTCGACAAACCGTGAGGCGTTTTTACCCACACATAAGGCGCATTTTCGCCACCAAAAACCTGGATTCCCGCCGCTGTCAATTTCTCGCGAATAATCGCAGCATTTTCCATGTAAAAATTGACTAAAGCCTGAATTTGTGCCTTGCCTGCCTCAGAATAAACCGCCTCAGCACCGCGCTGCACGATGTAAGAAACACCGTTAAACTTAGTAGATTGGCGGCGGTTCCACAGCTTCCAAATTTCGACATCGGAACCATCTGCTGCTTTTCCAGTCAAAGTCTTCGGTACAACTGTTAGCGCACAGCGAGTACCCGTAAAACCAGCATTTTTGGAAAAAGAACGAAATTCGATCGCACAATCCCGCGCCCCTTCAATTTCGTAGATAGAATGCGGTAAACTCGGATCGGTAATATACGCTTCGTAAGCCGCATCGAAGAAAATAATCGAACCGTTAGCTTTAGCATAATTTACCCAAGCTTGCAAGTGTTCCTTAGTTGCAGTTGCCCCCGTCGGGTTATTCGGAAAACACAAGTAAATTAAATCGACTTTTTTGTCTGTGGGAATTTCCGCAGTAAAATTGTTTTCCGCTGTAATTGGCAAGTAAACTAAGCCGCCGTATTCGCCATTTTCGTTCACATCTCCCGTGTGTCCAGCCATCACGTTAGTGTCTACATACACCGGATAAACAGGATCGGTAACTGCGATCGTGTTATTGTTGCCAAAGATATCGAGAATATTGCCACAATCGCACTTAGAACCATCCGAAATAAAGATTTCCGAAGCATCAACATCGCATCCCCGCGACTTGAAATCGTGCTCGGCAATTTTCTCCCGCAGCCACTCATAACCTTGTTCCGGGCCGTATCCTTTAAAGCTATCCCGCGAGCCCATGTCTTCCACCGCCTTCACCATCGCTTGGCGACAAGCTTCCGGTAGTGGTTCAGTCACGTCGCCAATCCCCAGCCGAATGATAGGCGCTTCGGGATTCGCCTCTGCAAAGGCTTTCACCCTGCGCCCAATCTCGGGAAACAGGTAGCCAGCTTTGAGTTTGAGGTAGTTGTCGTTGATAGTTGCCATAGTTCGATCGCTACAAATGTCGTAAAATAGCTTACTCCCAATTGTCTCTCTCAGGCAGCAGCAAGTTCGGCAACCAGCAGTGTACGGTATTTAACGGATGTAACCGATGGATGTTGGGCCAAGACAAAGATTTTCCCCACTCGAACACTCGAACACTCCGCCAATCCGCCATTACAGGCAATCTGCGTACTTGCTCAACAGCCATTGACCAAAAAATCAAATCTGCTTGTATAATCAAAATAGTGTGCAGCGCAGAAACAATTATGGACGAGATCGAGTACGCCAAACTCTATCAGGAACTGGCGGCAATTCTGAATGAGTTTAATTTAGGTTGGGTAGTTCAACAAGTAGCCGATACTGTAGAGATAGGCAAAGTAATAGAAGAGCGATCGCTCAAAAGAAAAACACCTCTGCTCAAGATAGAAGATTATACCGCAAAAGAACAACTTTTGCTATTAATTGATGCTGTCGAGCAAGCGACTGTGAACACTTCCGAAATGGAAGACGAAATTGCTTATTTCTTGAAAGTAGAATCAGAAACCTCTCCCCTCGGCACAAAAATTACATTTGCCAATTCAGGTGCAGAATCTGCCAAAACAATCGAGTTTACTTCCAGCGTCACAGCCCCCCGCCACAAACAGGCGATCGCCCTCAAGCACTTGCTAGAAAAACTGCCCTCCGGGCCCAGCAACTACGCCATCAATTCCGAAATTAAAAGCAAATTAAAAAGCTCGATCGATCCCGAATTTAACACAGCGGCAGAACAATCCAGAATTTTTGACACTTACCTCTTCACCATCTTGCTAAAAGCAGTTGCTAATGAAGGCGGTACTATTTATTACAACAATGTTTTAGACGACGAAACACCGAAATATTTAACATTTAGAAAAACGGCGGGAAAAATCCACGGAAGTGCACATCCATACACTCATGCTGTTGTGGAATTTCCCGACAAACCAGCCCTGGAAGTTCACCTAGGAGTAAAAGTCCAAGGTAGAGCCGGAGTTCTGCACAACTGCAACGTGTTAATTTTGTACCAAAAAGAAGCAAATATCTGCCGCTTGCTCAACCGCGAACCCCGCCACTCGCAGGTAATTTTAGCAGTAAAATCCGAACACAGCACCTCAGAACTTAAACTAGAAATGGCTGGTGCTTTTATCGGCTTAGCGTCAGATATTCGCTACGAAGGCGGCAGCTATTTCATTTCTAACAGTTACTCCCAACCCATAGCGAAACTGCTAACTACTGCTCGCAAAAAATGGGAACTCAACATTTTTCCTAGAGCCACAAACGATGTCCACCGACTGATGTACTCGTTTCAAACTATCTTTAAAGACTTTAAGGCCAGAAACTAACATCGGGGAATTGGGAATTGGGCATCGGGCATCGGGAATTGGGGCTCGGGCATCGGGAATTGGGAATTGGGCATCGGGAATTGGGAATTGGGGAGCGGGAGTAGTTAGTGTAGGACTTATGCCTAAATACCAAAGAAACCAGGTTTTTTACCAGGATTCAACGCTCAAATCCAGTATTTAGTAAAAAAAGGGTTTCTGCGTCTAGGACTATAGTGGTTAGTGGTTACTGGTTAGTAGTTTTTCTAATAACAAATAAAAAACAACAAATTACCAATGCCCCATGCCCCATGCCCCATGCCCAATTCCCCATGCCCCATGCCCCATGCCCAATATAATTTATGATGTTGCGAGCACCCGAACCTTACGAATAATGTTTAAGAAAGATAAATCTTCCCTGCTGTTTACGATCGGAGCCGCCACACTTCTGATCGGTTTAGGCTTTGTCACCTACTACCTCGTCATTTCCCGTGGGCCCGCCAAAGATTTGCCGGCGGGGGCAACCGTTGTCCCGCAAGATACGATGATGGCCCTATCCATCAGCACCGATCAATCGCAGTGGAATAGACTGCGAGAGTTTGGCACGCCGGAGTCAAAAGCTTCGTTTGAGAGGTTTTTAAGCGAAATGCGCGATCGCCTCCTCACAAGTAACGGCTACGCCTACGAGCAAGACATTCAACCCTGGGTGGGTAACACAGCAATGGTGGCTTTTCTTCGCAACAAAATAGCTATACCAGCCCCCCCGCCCCCACCCAATACGCCCCCATCTCCCCCAATTCAACAGTCAGTGGCAATTATCCTGCCAATTGCCAACCCGCTCAAAGCCAAAGAATTATTAGCAAAACCCAGGCCTCTCAGCCAAGGAAAAATAGTTGAGCGTAATTATAAAGGCGTGCAAGTCACAGAAACTCAAGGCGTACCCGATCGCAATTTCTCAGTCGCGGTACTCGGCACCAACTATCTAGCAGTCACCACAGATCCTAGCGCTACAGACAGAATAATCGACACCTACAAAGGCGAACCTTCCCTAGCAAAAACCCCCGGCTATGCAGACGCCATAGATAAAATAAAAAGTCCGGGCGCCTTCGGTCAAATCTACGTCAATATGCCCGTTGCCGCCGCCTATTCCGCCGCCAACTCAGTCCGTGAAATTTCGCCAGAAAACCTCGAAAAACTGCAACAAAATCAGGGATTTGCCACCACAGCGACGCTGGAAGCAGAAGGAATTGGATTCAAATCAGTCTCTTGGCTAAAACCAGATTCTACCAGAAGGATAGCAGTAGAAAACAATGCTCTAAAAATGGTTGACCGCCTGCCAAGCAATACAATAATGATGGTATCAGGCGGCAACTTGCAGCGTTTGTGGCAAGACTACGTATTGGGAGCCGATGCGAACCCGATTTCCCCAATTAATCCCCAAGTTTTACGCACAGGTTTAAAATCCACTACCGGCATGGATTTAGATAAAGACTTGATGAACTGGATGGCGGGAGAATTTTCTCTATCATTAATACCAGCGCCCGCCCAGAATTCCAGAGACAAATTTGCTGCCGGATTTGTATTTATGGTGGAAACAAACAACCGGGGCGCTGCCAACAAATCCCTGAAACAGCTTGATGAAACGATGAAAATGAAAGGGTTTAGAGTGGAGGAAATTCAAGTCGGCGGCAAACCGGCGATTAAATGGACATCGCCGTTTGGAGGGATTACGGTAACTCGCGGTTGGATGAACGATGTAGCGTTTATGACAGTAGGAGCTCCCGTAGTTGATGCGATCGTTCCGGCACCCAAAAGTCCGCTTTTAAGCAGCGAACTGTTCCAGAAAACTGTACGATCGCAACTTAAACCCCACAACGGCAATTTCTTCATCGACATCGAGAGTGCGTTTAACCCGAAAAACCTAGCTTTGCCGGAGTTTCCTCCCAACCAAAAAATGTGGATAGACGCCATGCGGTCGATCGGCGTTACAGCGGCCGTCATTGGCGATCGTACCACCCGTTACGACGCTTTTGTCGGTCTCAAAAAATCCACCCAATCCACTCCTTCTGCAAATCCTTCACGCAGTCTTGCTTCACCGAGTCCTGCTTCACCGCGCCCTGTTTCACCCAGTCCCTCGCCCACTGTCCAAACTTCACCCAATTAACTCTTAAATCCTTCCACAAATCCGCCTGCCCACCCCCTTAAGTACCAACAGGGCGATCGATTAAAATCGAAAAGCAGCCGCTCGAAATCGGCAATAGTGGACTTGACTATAAGAGGGAAATAGAGCCGGATTTAAGTAGCTTTACTTCACAAAAGCTCAGACAAAAAAAACCCAAAACCCGGTTTTTTATTTAAATAAACCGGGTTCCTGAACACCCTAACAATTTAAATTTTTGAAAAAAAATTCAGGATTCAGGAGCCAGCATCCAGAAGGAATTATGTGCGAAAGGATGGAAAATCGAGGTTTAAAGCCCCCGATTTTAATCGTGGGTCACAAAAAAATATTTCCGTGACCGTTAACCCTCGCTTCAGGCATGAGGTCTTCATAAGTCAGAATTCTGTCTTCTGACTCCTTCTCATTTCTTCTTTTCATAATTTTAATTTTTGGCAAGTGTAGAGTATTTTTTATTTTCTATAAAATATTTGGGGATATTTCCCGGTCAGTCTTGGACGCAGAAACCTAGTTTTTGAACCCCGATACTTCCTTCAAACTCTGAATAATAGTTAAACAACCCGGTTTCTAGGGGGGGGGAGTGCCTCTAAAAGTACCGTTTTTGTTTTTTTTAATAATATGTCATGCGGAAGATACAGCTCCTAGGCCTTGCGAGTTATATTTAGATTGTGGAAAAGCTACGCTGAAAAAATTGTAAAAGCAGAGGCAAATTCTACCCATTGACTCCTGAATGCACTGGCAGTCAGAAACCCGGTTGCTTCCTAGATATAGCGTCTTCAACCGTTCCGAATAATCTATCCAGAGCTTGGCATTCCTAGTCAGCACCTGTACAACATCGGAACGTGCAGTCAAGTGTCTTAACTGACTAAGTTCATCGATGACACGGTGATCTAAACGTCAGCATTATGCACTGTCGAAGGCGATTAAGGAACGAATGGACAGGTTTTTAGCTAAGCGTATCGCTTTCCTAACAAGGGAACGTGAACATTAACGACGCAAACCTTACTTAGCAATAAGACTACCAGAATACCTCACAAATACCCCCTGTAAAAATGAGGGGTAGATTTCCAATCTTCTACGCAAATTGACCCGACACAGCACAGGTGCAGATATTTAGTGATATAGCAGTCAACCAACTTTTTTCTACAAAGCCGGTTTCTTTACCTAATTTCTGTGATTTATATTTATTTTACCCATTAAAAACCCATGAAAAACGCCAAAAATATTCAAAAAAAGTCTAAATTTATCTCAAAAGCAAGAATAAGCAAACTGACACTTGCTCTGCAAATAGTCTTAATAAATATTTACTTTTTGCAAGCAAAAGCCGAAGGTCAAACAATTGTTCCAGCGGCGGACGCAACAGGCACTACCGTCACTCCCGCAGCCCAAAACGGAACTCCTGGGCAGCCAAGTCGCTTCGATATTCAAGGCGGAAAATTATCGAGCGATCAACAAAATCTTTTCCACAGCTTTAAAGAATTCGGCTTGTCGGAAAATCAGATTGCCAACTTTATATCAAACCCCAACATTCGCAACATTTTAGCGGGCATAGGCGGCGGCAACCCCTCGATTATTAACGGCTTAATTCAAGTAACCGGCGGCAATTCTAACTTGTTTCTGATGAATCCATCCGGCATCATATTTGGCAACAGTGCTAGTTTAAACGTGCCGGCTTCTTTCACAGCAACCACCGCCACCGGTATTGGATTTGGTTCAAACTCGTTTAACGCCAACGGTAGTAGCACTTACACATCTCTGACAGGCGCGCCCAGTTCCTTTGCTTTTGGAGCCGATCGAGCAGGGGCAATTATCAGCACGGCAGACTTAGCAGTCAAGTCAGGGCAGAACTTAACCTTGCTCGGCGGCACCGTTGTCAGCACAGGCAGCCTTTCTGCCCCAGGCGGTCAACTTACCGTAGCATCAGTCTCCGGGACAAATTTAGTGCGCGTCAGCCAGGGAGACAATTTGCTGAGTTTGGAAATCGAGCCGCCCTCAGCGACGAGCAGCACTGGAACAACGGTAACAGCTTCGGCATTGCCGATCGCATCCTTGCCCGAACTGCTCACAGGCATCGGTGAAACAAACGCTACAGGCATCAGCGTCAATGCCAGTGGTGAAGTGGTACTCACGGGGTCTAACCGAGCCGTAGCTGCCGGGGACGTTGCACTAAAAGATGCAAACGCTCGGGCGATCGAAATTCAAGCCGCTAACAGCATTGCAGTCAGCGGAAACCTGACAAGTTCCCAAGGCGGTGCGATCGCCCTAGAAGCTAGTGGTGATATTAGCACTGTCGATCTCGACTCCCACTCCGACACCACCGCAGGCGGCAACATCACCGTCACCAGCCGTACAGGAAAAGTAGAAACAGGCAATATCAACGCAGAGTCGATCGACAAAACCAGCAACGCCGGAAACGTTAGTATTGCAGCACCCTCAAGCAGCATTCAAACAGGGTCCATAGACGCCAACTCCGAAGAAAAACAAGGCGGCGCAGTCACCCTCAACGCCCGCAACGACATCGAAGTAACCCATATCAACACCGAAGGCCGAACAGGCGGAGGAGAGATTTACATTACAGCCGGCGGTAATTTCCGAGCTACAGGCACTTTCACCAACGATAACAACTGCTTGTCCCAACCTTGCAGCATTTCCGCATCCACTACTGGTAGCGCTAATGGTGGAGATATCACCCTTCGCCACGGTGGCAAAGCCTCGAACACTCCTTTCAGCGTCGGGCCCGACTATAACAAACTCAACGGTACTGCTGGCAGCATTGCCACTGGGGGTCCGAAGAAGGAAAATGTGATTACACAGGGAAGTTATTTCAGCCCCGACCCTCAGATAGTACAGCCGACCCAAATTAGCATTACGGCTTCTTCAGTATCGCCAACACCAACACCAGCACCGACACCAACACCAGCAGCAACACCAACACCAACACCAACACCGACACCAACACCGACACCAGCACCAACGCCAGAACCAGCACCGACACCAGCACCGACACCAGCACCGACACCCGCACCAGCACCAGCACCCGCACCCGCACCAGCGCCAGCACCAGCACCAGCGCCCGCACCAGCGCCAGCACCAGCACCAGCGCCAGCGCCAGCGCCAGCACCAGCACCAGCGCCAGCGCCAGCGCCGACACCAGCACCCGCACCAGCACCAGCGCCCGCACCAGCGCCCGCACCAGCACCAGCACCCGCACCAGTTCCAGCGCCAGCACCAGCACCCGCACCAGCACCCGCACCCGCACCCGCACCCGCACCCGCACCCGCACCTATATTTGCACCTGTACCCCCGCCGACACCAGCACCAGCACCAGCACCAGCACCCGCACCCGCACCAGCACCAGCACCCGCACCCGCACCTTTACAAACACTAACGCCGGCACCCGCACCGGAACCAGCACCAGCACCAGCACCAGCACCAGCACCAGCGCCAGCACCAGCACCAGCACCAGCACCGGAACCAGCACCAGCGCCAGCGCCAGCGCCAGCACCAGCGCCAGCACCGGAACCAGCACCAGCGCCGGCACCAGCACCAGCACCAGCGCCTTTACAAACACTAACGCCAGCACCAGCGCCAGCGCCAGCACCAGCGCCGGCACCAGCACCAGCACCAGCGCCAGCGCCCGCACCAGCACCAGCACCAGCACCAGCGCCAGCACCAGCGCCAGCACCGGAACCAGCACCAGCGCCGGCACCAGCACCCGCACCAGCGCCAGCGCCAGCACCCGCACCAGCGCCAGCACCAGCGCCAGCACCAGCGCCAGCGCCAGCACCAGCACCAGCGCCAGCGCCAGCACCAGCACCAGCGCCAGCGCCAGCGCCGGTATCAAATTTGCCGATCGCACCGACAATTTCTCAAAATCCAGCGGTTGCGCCTGCTGCTGCGCCCATAAATCTCGCACCGATACCGACACCGGAGATCGCAGCCAACCAGCCGCCCAGCACAAATCGTTTATTTTCCCCCAGCTTGCAAGAGCAAAACCAGATATCTAATTCCTTGCAACAGCGCAATTCACCTCCCGCGTCTGGGAATCTTGACGCTTCCAAGTTGCCCACCAACCTCGACGCCGTTATTTTTCCCGTCGAGGAGAGATTTACCAGCGAGTTTGTCGATTACCTAAATTTGCCATCAACAACTGCGATCGCCACCTTAGAAGATGCCCAAAATACCCTTCGCAGTGTCCAACAAGCCACAGGCATCAAACCAGCTCTCATTTATATCAGCTTTGTACCCACGGGCTCTACAGTCGCTCGGCCTTACAGCAGTTCCCCCATCTTGCGCGTAGAACAGCAAATTCAAGCCTCCGACGAACTGGAAATGATGGTTATTACCCCGGAAGGTGTACCCGTTCGCCAGCGCATCCCTGGAACCTCTCGCGCCCAGGTAATGGAAGCTGTTCGGAAATTTCGCGATGAACTGACTAATCCGGTAAAGCGCAACACTAAAAGTTATTTGCCCTTGGCTCAGCAACTCTACCAGTGGATGGTAGCGCCGCTCGAAGCAGAACTCCAAGCCAAAGGCATTGAGAATTTATCTTTTATCTCAGATATGGGGTTGCGATCGATACCGATGGGCGCCCTACACGACGGCAAAGGCTTTCTGGTAGAGCGTTACAGTGTTGGCTCGATGCCGAGTCTCAGTTTGACAGATAGCAGCCCCGCCAATTTCAAAAATACCCAAGTTCTGGCCATGGGGGCGTCGCAATTTCCAGATATGAGTCCTTTACCTGCGGTGGAAATAGAAGTATCCACAATCACGCCGCAGCAGTGGCCGGGTAAGTCTTTCTTGAATGAAGCTTTCACCCTGGCCAATTTGAAATCGCAGCGCCAGCAGCAGCCTTTTGGGATGATTCACTTGGCTACTCACGCCGAATTTCGATCGGGAGAGCCCAGCGAATCCTTTATTCAGTTGTGGGATACTAAATTGCGTTTGGATCAGTTGCGGCAAATGAATTGGCACAGCCCGCAAGTTGAAATGTTAGTTTTGAGCGCTTGCAGAACTGCTGTGGGCGATCGAGAGGCCGAGTTGGGCTTTGGCGGGTTAGCCGTGCAAGCCGGGGTTAAATCGGCTATGGCGACTCTCTGGTATGTCAGCGACGAGGGCAGTTTGGGGTTGATGACGGAGTTTTACGGGCAGTTAAAAACTGCTCCGATTAAAGCAGAAGCACTGCGGCAAGCGCAATTAGCGATGTTGCGCCAAGAGGTGCGAATTGAAGGGGGGATGCTGCACACTTCTGGTGGCAATCTGCCGCTACCCCCGGAATTGGCAAACACGACGAGTCAGAATTTCTCTCATCCTTATTATTGGTCTGCTTTTAGAATGATTGGCAATCCTTGGTGAGTCGATCGCCCACTCGCACCTCAACAACCGCCAACCACTCATAATTGCCACAAAAATTCAAAATCCCAAACCCAAAACTGCCCAACCCCAGTACGATCGATCTAGTTAGCAAAAATAAGTAAAAACACTACCGGAGTAATTTTTATGGATCTGGTCGTACTCCAGAACTGGCTGGACAACATCTCCTTTGCCGTTTTGTTCTCAACAATGCTCATTTACTGGGTTGGCGCAGCATTCCCCGGCATTCCCTACCTGGGGGCCCTAGGAACCGCAGGAATGGCCGTCGCCAACCTATCCATCGCCGCTTTACTCGGTTCTCGATGGATAGAAGCCGGCTACTTCCCCTTAAGCAATCTCTACGAATCCCTATTTTTCCTAGTTTGGGGAATCACCGCCATCCACCTAGTCGCGGAAAACATGAGCCGTTCCCGCTTAGTAGGAGTAGCCACATCCCCCGTCGCAATGGCAATATCCGCCTTTGCAGCCCTGACTCTGCCCGCAACCATGCAATCTGCAGAGCCCCTAGTACCCGCGCTCAAATCAAACTGGCTGATGATGCACGTTAGCGTCATGATGCTCAGTTACTCAACTTTAATGGTAGGAGCGCTACTGGCGATCGCCTTTTTAATCGTCACCCGCGGCCAAAAAATCGAACTCACCGGTAGTTCCTTCGGCACCAACAGCAACCGCAACGGCAACTACCGCCTCCAACGCCCTCAAAACCCCGAACCTCAAAATGCAGAAACCAGCGCCGACAGCGCATTAGTTTTCAGCGAGCCCTCTTTCAACTCCAACAATAACGGTTTGGGCACCACCGCAGTGCTCGAATTAGCAACCGTTCAAAGCCCATCAACCCCCCCAACTCAAACCGCAGAACTTCTCTCGCCCCAGCGATTGAATCTAGCAGAAACTCTTGATAACATTAGCTATCGCATCATCGGTTTAGGATTCCCATTACTGACAGTTGGCATTATTGCCGGTGCGGTTTGGGCTAACGAAGCTTGGGGATCGTACTGGAGTTGGGACCCGAAAGAAACTTGGGCGCTAATTACTTGGTTGGTATTTGCTGCCTACCTGCACGCCCGCATTACTCGTGGCTGGCAGGGAAGACGCCCAGCAATTTTAGCAGCCACAGGTTTTGTGGTAGTTTGGATTTGCTATCTAGGCGTTAATCTGTTAGGCAAAGGTTTGCATTCCTACGGTTGGTTTTTCTAATTCCCGATCCACCAATGGGCCACAGAAGAACAGGATAAGTCAAAGACTCGGGATTAATATCATCTCCGGTGTGCGATTCGTTTAGCCTAAATGGATAGGTACTCCTATTCAGGGACGGTTAGCCTGACTCAGATGAGTCAATGATAACTGATTACACTTCTGGGTGAGACATTAAGTCAAGTCCCAGTCCGCAGGTGCAGCGGTAAAAGCATATCCCCTATCAATGTTAAATAGCAACTAACAGGATAAAGCGGGGATAAAAGGCAGAAGACTCCTAGCCGAATGGGGTAGCTGTCGAGCAAGAACTTATGCGTAGCGAAAGCAAAAATGTGTCTGAACCACCGTTATGATAGATGGTCAAACGGCTGAAAGACCAAGCCAAAAGGCAAGGATAGGGCATAAGCAATTATCGGATTGACTTACAAGCACTGCCCATAAACCCGGTGGAAAGCATTACGCTGTCATGTTCAACCAATGTGTAATCGGAACGAAGTAAAGCACTCACAGCCCTTAAATAATTAAGTAGGTTGCTAACCGTAAACTGTGAGTGTGAGGGATGGTTGCAGAAGCCAAAGCTCTGCTGTAATGGCAGAGATATGCTGACAGCGCCGGGTGGTGTAAAAGATAGAGACTAAGTAGCCCTTTAAAAGCCTAATGCCACAGAAAAATCTGATGGTGGGATGTAGGGGTAAAAGGAAAACTATCAAGCGGTAGAAATCAGATCATTATGCGATCATACTGTATCCATAACCAGGATTACATCACTCAGGAGCCGTGTGCGGTGAAAGTCGCAAGCACGGTTTTGTAGGAGAGATGGTAGGGGACACTCTGCCATCGACTCTCTAACTGTAGGGTGGGCAATTCCCACCTTACTCAACCAGCGAAATTCTAATAATTAACTCCCTCTTCCTTCTTCCCTTTTTTTACCCATGGCGAAGTGGAAGGGCCTTCTTTCTTCTTATAACTTCGGTCTTCCTCACCTCCGTTACATCCGTTACATCCCGTACATTGCTCGTTGCCGAACTTCCTTCATTCATTAAAATAACGACAATTAATATGGACGAATCGAAAATATTTCCCCAAGACGACGATGTTGTGTCTGCCCCTACCAGCGCTTTAATGTATCAATGTACATTCAAAGTCAGCGAATTTATGGCCATTATGCAGTCAAAATTGGTAGACGAAAAATTATTTTCAGACGGTCTCGATTGCGAGCTATTAAGTGCTGGTAAAGACTGGACTAAAGGAAAACTTAGAATGCGTCTGGAGTTTATTCCGCTAGAACCTGAAATCAAGGAACAAAAAGCCCTTCCTGCCGCTGCTGAAAGATCGGACACCGTGCAAAACTACGCCGTAGATAGCTCACCTCAAACCGATATAGATGAGTCATTAAATCAATGTGACTCAACAGAAATAAGTAATCACTTTCCTATTTCTAGGTATCCAGACCGCGACCCCCAAAGTATAGGAATGTGGAGCTAGGAAGGCAAAGACTGAGAGATTATTGGGAGAGGGGGATGCTTCCCCTTTTTTGCTCAAAATCCCTCGGTTAAATCCCGTACACTGCTCGTTGTCTAACTTCCTTATTTTTGCTTAATTAAAAACTGCTCTCATGGCTGAATCTTCCAATTGGACGCACCTGCACGCTCAAGTTCACAGGACGCTGCTGTACAGACAGATATTGCCATCAACTCAGCGCTTGCTAGTAGCAGTATCCGGCGGACAAGATTCTCTGTGTTTAATTAAATTACTGCTAGATTTGCAGCCAAAATGGGGGTGGGATCTAGCGATTGTTCACTGCGATCATCGTTGGCGTTCTGATTCGCAAGCGTCGGCTAATCATGTAGCACAATTAGCTAAAAACTGGGGAATATCCTACTATTTGGAAACAGCCTCGGACATCCCCAAAACAGAAGCAGCCGCCAGAAAGTGGCGATATCAAGCTTTAACCGAAATTGCGATCGCCCACCACTACCTCTACATTGTTACAGGCCACACAGCCAGCGATCGCGCCGAAACACTCCTCTACAACCTGATTCGCGGCAGCGGCGCCGACGGACTTTCTGCCCTCACCTGGACGCGGCCCCTGCTCGATTTTCAATTGCCGATTTTAGATTTTAGATTGGGGAATTCCGGCGAAAATCCCAACTCCCAAATATCGGCAGATTTTAGATTGGAAAATCACGATGAAAATTCCCAATCGAAAATCCAAAATCTAAAATCTCAAATCTATTTAGTTCGTCCCTTGCTCGAAATAACTCGACTGCAAACAGGTCAATTTTGTCAAGAGCAAGAACTACCAATTTGGGAAGATTCTACAAATCAAGACTTACAATATACGCGCAACCGGATTCGATCGGAATTATTGCCTTATTTGGAAACTCATTTCAACCCAAAAGCCCAACAAGCGCTAGCTCAAACAGCCGAACTCCTCCGCGCCGACGTAGAATATCTCGAACTTGCAGCCAGCGACTTGCTACAGCAAGCAATGTCTCCAATTGCAGACAGCCCGCAGGTAAATTTTCAACTTCCCGTCAAGTTAAATCGCCCGATTTTGCGGGAAGCACCCCTGGCATTGCAGCGGCGGGCCATGCGGCAACTACTGCAACAAATATTGCCCTCGGCGCCGAGTTTTGAAAGCGTAGAAAAACTAACCAGCTTAATCGTAGCGCCCAACCGATCGCAAACCGATCCATTTCCTGGAGGAGCGATCGGTCGAGTCGAACACCCTTCGATAATTTTAGATATTAAATTTTAAGCTGCGATCAAAGCAGAAAGGACTTGCCGCAAATCGGAAACTACCCGATCTTGCTCCTCTCCAGTCTGCTGCACCCGATCGAGTTCCCCCGCCACCGCTTCGAGCTTTTGGCGTAGCGCATTCAAATTGTCCTGCACCGGCTGCAACATTTCTTGATAAACATTCAGCCTGCCCCAGAGTTGCGCCACTGCACCTTTCTGGTTGAACAAATTCTGCTCTAACTGCTTGAGTTCGTAGCGTTTCGCCTCACTTTCCCCATTTTGGCGGTTGACATTTGCCTCAATTTGAGATACTGCTTCCCGCACCTGCTGAATTTCATTTTCCAGTCTTTGCAATTCTTGGCTTTGCTGCTGCCGCTGAGTATTTAGCTGTGCGACAATCGGCCCCAAATCAATATCTCCTCGGTCTTGTTTTGGAGCATTAGCAGTACCCAGTCGCCGCCACAGAACCGCCTGATGCTGCTTTAAAACATCTTCCCGTTCCTGCAACCGGAGGCGCTGTCCCACCAGAGTTTCGTTTAACATCTGATAACTTTCGAGTTCATCTGCCATTTCATTTTCCAAAGCCATGCGATCGTACTCGCTAGCAGCTTGAATTTTCCCTTGCAGCTCCTCGATTGTCTCCCGCTGCAGAGTCAACTCCTCCTCTTGATCGTTAACAAACCGGAACACCTTTTCCAAATCCTCTTGCAGGTGTTGCACCAGTCCCTGTAACTCATCAACAGGCATCTTCTCTAAAGCTGACACATCTACTTTTTGCTCCGTAGGCGCAGCACCCGAAGCAGATGCTAACCTGGAAACTTGCTGATAAAGCTCCTCAACAGCCCGCACCTGCAAAGACACGGACTGAGCCTGGTCCTGCTTAGCGCTGAGGGTACTTTGCTGGCCTTTAAGCTCCGCCCGAGCTTGGGCCAAAGCTTCTTGAGATTGGTACCACTCTTGCCAGCGGTTTTGGAGGGTCTGATTTTGTCGATCGACCTCTTCTTGTTGCTGTTGAGCTATGCTCTGTTTTTGCTCCAACTGCTGCCAGTGCTGATCCAGAATTGCCTGCTGAGCGCCCACCGCACCGAAAGACTGATTCAGTTGTTCCCGCACCCCTTGGGCAGAAGCAATTGCCCCTCCCAGCTTCTGCATCAACTCCTGAATCCTCTGGGTCTGCTGCTCATCAACTACTGCCCCCTGCGGAACCTCAGACTGCTGCTGGGCCACCCGTTGCTGCTCGCCCCGCAACTGTTCCCAAGCTGTCTCAATTTCCACGCGACTGCGATCCACTTCTTCTCGCAGTCGGTTAGCTTCATCTCTAGTATTTTCAATTTCCGAGCGCTGAGCCTCCAGCCGCTCCAACTCCTCTTCCATTTGAGCTAACTGCTCTTCGCGGGCTTGCATTTCCATTTCCCGGCGATTGAGTTCCTGACTCGAAAACGTCAGAGAAGCCTTCCACTGTTCAATTTCCTCTTCCTTATCCTTAAACTTGTCCTGCAATCGCGAGAAATTTTGCAGAATGCTCACCAACTGGCGGGCCGCCTCCTGAATCCGCTGCACTTGCTTGCTAGCGCTCAACTCAACCAGCACCAGCGTGCCGTCGTTAAACTTATTAGCTTCCTCAACTGGGATCGCGTCATCGCCTGGTACGGCGCTCCAGTTATGTTCGCCCCGCTGACAAGCTAGCAGCTTCAGTTCAGCCTTACCGCCACCGAGACCAAAGCCGCTTCTCTGTTTTTGTACTTCCGCTAGATACAGCACACTAATAGTCCTCTGCTTCGTAAAACCTATCCCAACTTACTTTAAGTTACTTAAAGGCCTAAAAGATAAGTGGTGTTTACTTCCTACGCTGTTGGGTAGACGGCTAATCCCAACATAAGTAGGCTATCCCCCTTAAGCCAAAGGTTCTTGACTAAACATAACACTGCGTGCGATCTTTAGTCAACTTACCTAAAGTAAACAAGTATAGGCAAGTAAGGATAACTTTTTGCCACTTAAGTCTTACTTTCTGGTATCGTTTGCCCAATCGGGGGATAGCATTTTTTCCTAACTATAGCAGCACTAACGCATAGCACTGCCTCACGGGAGAACTTCCAGAAAGTACAGCCGCCGCCAGTTGTCTGGAGGAATGAGAGAGCAGTATCAATGCCGCTTGATTAAAGACTAGCAAAACTGCGGAGACTGCCATAGCCCAAACCTGAAAAAGGTCAGTCCTTGAACTTCCCCACGTCTAAAGCCGGGGGATTCTTGCCCACCTTCAAGACGACAACGGGACATTCAAATATAGCTCTATTCACTCAAAGAACTTTACTTCTCCCGGAGCGCTGACTTGCTGAGTTCTTCATATTTTTAAGGTTGAACGTGACCTATGCTGCAATTATTTGCCCTTTAACTATTCCGAATTAATCAGATTAGTGCGTTGCCGGGGTTGCTCGCCGTCTAGGATATTTCAATGGGTTGAAAGTTATTCTTACTCGGGCAAATCGCTCTCTGCCAATTATACCACTCTGGTTTTAGCAACACAATTGTTTCGCGAGACTTAAAAGTCCCTACCGACTGATCCCCCGGTCTAAATCCCCATGTCGTTAGCCCTGGGCTTGGCTCTGGGGTTTCCATCAAAAACTTTCTATTGATTTTACAACGCTTTAGTTATGGGTCGATCGTGAGAAAAGCCGTTGCAGCCCCCAAGCCTGCGCCCTGCTCCGGCGGACTAGGGATTTGAACCGCGCTGCCTTAGAATAAGGTAATGACGCGAGCCTGTGACGCTCGCCGCGGGCGAGCAAAAAGGTCGATCGGCACTGAGGGTTTTCCTGACAATTGCCAACAAAGGTTCATTTTGACTGCACCTGATTTTAGGGCTGTGGCAAACCCAAAAAAAACCTCGATCGCAACTCATCCAACCCAACAGACTAGCCTCAAGTTCCCATCGGGCCTCGATCGGCACTTGCTGCTGGTAGCAGCGGTAAAACCAGAGAATCCTCGGTATTTTGAAGTTGACCTACGCCAAGATGTGTTGGATAAACTGACGGCATACTCAGCCAAAAACTTCAAAACTTTAGCCATCGAAGACTTGAACCAGTCGGGAATGCCCGCGTTGCACACTCGAAGAACCCGTGCAATCGTGCGGTGTGGATTCTACGAGTTTAGGCAACAGTGGGAATACAAGGTGAAACTCTACACTTAGAGAATGCCGCGAGTTTCGCGGTTTCAGCTTGTGGACTGGTAGCGCGGCCGAGGAGCTGCAGTAAGTATCGCCCTTTCGTCAATTCCCAATTGTGAGATCGGCATCAGCGCGTAAATTATTGACGGAAACTAAAGTCAATCTTTTCGCCAGCACACAGTCTTTCCGAGCTCAGACGCCAACGGTTTTAAGGAGGACACTTTAGCTGCATGCAGGGAAATTTGAGTGAAATAGACATCCGCAGCATCCTGCAATTGATTGAGTTAGGTCAGCGAACCGGAGAACTGTTCGTAGAGGCCTACACCTCCACCGGCAGCAGCACGGGTACTCAACCTACCCCGCGCTCCCTTGCAGGACAATCCTGGTATGTCTTCTGCTTCAACGGTCAAATTATTTACGCTACCCAAAGTGCGGGCAGTTTGTTTCGGTTGCGCGACTACCTGCGCCGCTACAAAGCAGATACCGCCCTCGACAAAATCCAAGTTCCCTATATGGCATCTACCAATGCCCCAGAATACGGCTATCTATGGGCCCTGCTAGAAAATCACATCCTCACCCCAGCTCAAGGACGCAACATCATCCAGAGCATGATCCACGAAACCCTATTTGACTTGCTCAGTCTCCACCAGGGTTCCTTCACTTTTGAAATGGGCCCAGCTTTGGCTCCTCAACTGACCAGCTTAGAAATTAGCTCGCTGCTGGCCAAGATTGTCAAACAGGTGCAGCAGTGGAAGCAGTTTCACCCTCACATTCAGTCGCCCAACCAATGCCCGGTGATTTCAGACCCCTCCGAGCTGCGAGTCGCGTTGCCTGTCAATACCTTTAATACTCTCAGACGCTGGGCCGACGGGCACACTTCGATCCGCCAAATGGCGCGCTACCTCAACCGAGACGTGCTCACTGTCGCTAAGGCGATTTACCCATTTGTGCAGCAGGGATTGGTCCAAGTATTTTACGAACCCTCTGTTGCCCCGACCAACAACAAAAAAGAATGGTCGTCCCCAGAAACCAAGGTTCCCAGAGTTGTCTGTATAGACGACGACAATACTATTCGCAAAACAGTCGAGTCAATTTTAAATGAACACGGTTACGAAGCTACTACGATCGGCAATCCCCTCCAAGCCCTGAGTTTGGTGTTTCCACTCAAACCCGATTTAATTCTGTGTGACATCGCCATGCCCGAACTCGACGGCTACGAAATTTGCGCTATGCTGCGTAGTTCTAGCGCTTTCCGCCAGACGCCGATCGTTATGCTGACGGGCATAGACGGATTTATCGATCGCGTTAAAGCCCGCATGGCCGGAGCTACAGACTTCTACACAAAACCTTTTGGTGAAAGCGAGTTATTGATGCTGGTAGAAAAATATGTGGGCCCGGGCTACCCTCGGGTCAATGTCTCGGAAAGATTATTAGACCGCTCGCTAGAAGACCAATTAGAAGAAAAATAAATTTGCACCGATGGCATTATTGGAGCTTTTTTGTACCTGCAGTTAGAGCGAGTCTCGGCCGCGGCAAAGAGAAAGCTTGGGGACAGGATGGGCGATCGCACCATAAACTAGAATGTATAAATCCGCGCGCTGGCATGAGGGCGTCGGTAAAACTCTGTTCAATTTCTAGACCCAAGTGGGTCTAACACGCTCAAAGTGCAAATATAATATACTTGTTCTCCACTTGCAGCGCTCCGAAAAACTGATGCACAGAGTTAGACTAAATTGCCAAATAGTTTTCTAAACTTGTCTATAATTGAGCAAACCCGCAACTCTAGGTAAGCTTAACTATGTTTGCCGTCAAACGATCGCTAAAATTGAATAACAACGAAGCGACCTTGATGGCAAAACACGCAGGATGGAGGCGGCTCGTCTTCAATTTCGGGTTAAGCTTGCGGACTCAAATGTATAGTGAGGGCAAGCTTTCGGACTCGAAGGTGATCGACGAAGTTAAAAAAGTTCTCACTAACCACGTCAAGAAACAGCCTGAATTCGCTTGGATGAACCAGTTGTCTAGCCGAGTCTACCAAAACGCATTAATTGACTTGAAAGATGCGTTTAGTCGATATCGTGCCGGGAAAGCAGGTCATCCCAAATTCGCCAGTCGCCGGGATGGTCAATCTTTTAGGGTAGATTCATCCAATGGGAAAGTTCTTCTAAGTGCTGGCAACACAATTAAGATTCCTTCCTTGGGAACGTTTCGGCTTCACGAAGCCCTAGAATGCGGTTACGTGTCTCAAACTTTTACTATCTCAAAAGAAGGAAGTCGCTGGTTTGTTTCATTCTGTGTTGATGCAGAACGTTTACCAGTTCAACAGCCCAAAAGCTCTGTAGGAATCGATGTAGGTATTAAATCTTTTGCCATGCTGTCAAACCAGCAAGTTTTTGAAGCACCAAAACCGTTGAAGCAAGCGAAAACCAAACTTGCCACTTTACAAAGTCAAGCTTCGAGACAGGTAAAAGGTTCCAATAACCAGCGTAAAACTTACAACAAAATCAGGCGACTTCACGCGCAAATAGCTTGTATTCGTAAAGATTTCTTGCACAAGTTAACAACTTACTTAGCCAAGACTTTCAAGCTCATCAAAATAGAAGACTTGAATATAAAAGGCATGATGGCAAATCACAAGCTGGCGGGGGCGATATCCGACCTGGGCTTTTACGAGTTCAAGCGTCAACTCGATTACAAATGCCTGATGTATGGAGCGAATTTAGTGCTGGTAGACCAATGGTTTCCTAGTTCTAAAACTTGCTCTAATTGTGGCAGCAAAAAAGATATGCCATTGGGTTTTCGGACTTATGATTGTCCTGCTTGTGGCATATCTATTGATCGTGATTGGAATGCCAGCGTTAACATTTTGAACTGGGAACCCTCGGCTGGAGGGGGATAGCCTACTGATCTTGGGATAGCCGACTACCCAATAGCGTAGGAAGTAAACTCGGATGCTCTAAAGATGGCTTTAGATAATTTTAGGTAAGTTTTACAAAGCAGTACAAAGTGAAGTTTTAGGGGTTCCCAATTAATTGTTCGTAGTCGATTTGAGCTAATTTATCAGCAAAAGTCGCGCGAATTATTGATTGCAGTCAATTATGGACGGAGCAAATTTATTGCCAAGCACCTCCGGCAGTCGCGCCATTCACCCCTTGGCTGTGTCAAGCTTGGCTGTGTCAAGTTTCGACCATCGAAGTTCGATCGGGTTCTTCTTGGCGGGAAATCTCAACAATTTGCTAGAAATGCAGGTGTCAGAATTATGATTAGCGGTAGCCCAGACTTTATATTACCAGGACTAGGGGTAGATCCGGCTCCGGAATTCCAAGAACTAGAAACTCCCGAAGGTGAGCTGCACCTGCGGTTCTACGTTCCTTCGGGGAACGAGTTCGCACTGCCAGCGACAGGGATTAGAGAGGTACTCTCCCCGTCCCCAGACCGCATGACACCGATCCCCAACGTTTCCTCTTTGCTTTTAGGTACGCTAAATATGAGAGGACGAGTGATTTGGGTGGCAGACCTCGGTCAATTTCTGGGAGACCAAACACCTCTGAACACAGATAGACCCGAAATCCCGATCGTGGCTGTGGAAGACCAAGACACGATTTTGGGGCTGGCAGTCGATCGAATCGTGGGGATGGACTGGCTCGACGTAGAGCAACTGCACTCTCAGAACAATGCACCAGACGGCATGATTCCATTTCTGAGGGGAGAATGGATGTTAGGTGCACAAGCTCAGAAAGTGCTCCGACTGCTAGATCAAGTGAAAATTCTGCGCTCGGCGCGGTGGGCAGCGTGAAATCGATTTTAGATTTGCGATTTGCGATTTTCGATTGGGGTCTAACCATCAACAGTCACACGACTTGAGGCGCGCATCTAAACATTCAATTCAAGATAATAAAAATCAAAAATCTCAAATCTAAAATCTAAAATCCAAAGAGGGCGGCAAATGGCAACAAGTACCAACTTTCAGCAGGACTACCAACGGGCAGAAGCGGCCTACATGGATGGCAATTATTCCGAAGCCGCAGCCCTAGTTTATCAATTAGTAGAAGATTTTCCCGAAGACCCCAGCGCTCGCCTGCTGTGCGGACACATTTACTGCTACGGGCTGCAACAGTATGAGGTGGCGCGGGAACAGTACACGGTTGTGCTAGGCCTGAGTGACGACCCGAGTTTGGTGGAACACGCTCACAACGGAATTACCTACACAGACCAATTTTTATCTGGAGAGCTGCAAACGGAAAATTTCGAGGCTTTGTCTGCTGAAACTGAATTAGAATTCTACCCAGACTTATCGCTTGATGAAGGGTTAGAAGACCCGGATTTGGGACTTTTCCAAGGAAATTCCCCATCCCTTTCCTATAGAAGTCAATCCTCAGACGACATGGAAAACGAGGACTTGGCCGACTTGGGCATGAGCGGCTTGGGGTGGGAAGCAGAAGACGACGATCGCGCCGACCCTGTCCCAGATTTAACCTCACATTCTAACCCGTTTGGTGGCGACAGCGGCGGAATGGCAGCTTATGCTGAGACCTCCGAGTCGCTAGACATAGACGAGTTTCCCGACTCGGACTTTGGAGACCCTTTTGCCTTAGATGATGGAGGGTTTGATGCTGCTGACGTGTCTAGCAGCAAAGTGTCTGGGAAAAGCGCACCTTACTCAGGAGATTCGTTTTCAGAAGCTCCGACTCAGATGCTCAACGGTCAAAGTTTTGCCTCTTCAGAAACCGGGAATTCCTTCGACTCGAACCAACTCGACTCCCCCATCGGGCCCTCGGACAATTTTGGCGAACCTTTTGCTGGGCTCGATTTGCCAGACGAATTCGACGATAACTCCGACTACGACTATCAATCCCCGCCCCAGAGCGGCCAAAATTACGGTCATAACGCACCTCCGGTCGAAGAGGAAGACCCGTTTGCCGAGGCGATGCCCTCGTCGGGTTTCGGGTCTTCTCGGCCTCAAAACAAGCAGCCGAATAACGGGTCGGACTACTCATCAAACTATTCGCTGGCGGAAGACGAAACGCTGTTGATGGGAGGTGCTGTCCCTAACTCTCAAAGTCAAAGGTCGAGCCGGGGACAATTTAATTCAGTCGATCGATCTTCCGCCAACAGCAACGGTTACAGCGACTCGGAGCCCCCGGCATTTGGCTCTAGAGACAACTTCGAGTTAGATGCTTTTGATGATGATGCTTTTAGCGATTCTTTCTCTTTCGACGAAAACGAACAAGCGACAGCTTTTGGAGCGTCCGACAAGAACAACAGCGGCTGGTCGTCAAAAGCTGGGAACGTTCAAGAACACAGCGACTTTTTAGACGAATTTGACGAGTTTGACGATTTGGGCAATTTGCCGGACTTTGATATCTCAGAAGATGCCACCAGTTCGATCTTGACTAGAGGTAACACCAATTTCGGCAACTCGACCAGCGGCATGATGGGAACGACGGGCAGCAGCCTGGACTTTGACAACAGCGATGGCTCAGCAATTCGGGATGACGAAATATTTAGCATAAGCGGCCCGGCTGATGCGTCTGTGCCGAGTTTTGCTCCCACAGAAACAGAAGCGGTCGATACTTCGGTCACGGTAGAACAGGGGGGACTGGCTTTCTTGGAAAATGCCCCTTTGTTTACAAAACAGTTGTACACGGCAATCGGGGCGGGACTGGTTTCTCTGGTAGCTGTGGCTTTCGTCACCAACATTGCCTCCTATCAAGCTCTGCGGCAAGACAAACCCGAGGCGATCGTTTACCTGCGCCAAACAGGCTGGGTAATGACCGCAGCAGCAGGCTTTACGAGCTTTTTAACTTCTTGGGGCATCGGCCAGTTGATCGCCAAGCAGGTACGCAAGTCGTCGGATAATTTGCAAGCTCAGTTCGATGCCGTATCTCAAGGAACTTTGGATGCTCGAGCTACGGTTTACTCGGAAGATGAATTTGGCAAAATGGCAGCTAAATTCAACCACATGGCGAAGGTCATCCAAACCACGATTAGCGATACCAGGCGCAAGTCTGACGAGCAGGAACAGGCAAAAGAAGACTTGCAGCGCCAAGTGATTCGCTTGCTAGACGACGTGGAAGGAGCGGCCCGGGGTGACTTGACGGTGACTGCGGAAGTGACCGCAGACGTTTTGGGTGCTGTTGCTGACTCGTTTAACTTGACAATTCAAAATCTGCGCGAAATTGTCCATCAGGTGAAGCAGGCGGCTCGGGAGGTCAGCAAAGGCGCTACGGATAGTGCTAAGTTTGCGGGCGATTTGTCTTCCGACGCGCTGCGGCAAGCTGAGGAACTGGCGGCAACGCTGAATTCGGTGCAAGTCCTCACCGACGCGATTCAGCGGGTCGCAGAGAGCGCTAGAGAGGCGGAAGAAGTGGCCCGGGGCGCGGCGGCAACGGCTCTGAAAGGGGGCGAGGCTGTGGAGCGGACGGTGGCTGGGATTTTAGAAATTCGAGAAACAGTAGCAGAAACCACGAGAAAAGTCAAGCGGTTGGCAGAAGCTTCTCAAGAAATTTCTAAGATTGTGGCTTTAATTGCGACGATCGCCTCCCGGACGAATTTGTTGGCCCTCAACGCCAGTATTGAGGCGGCGAGAGCTGGGGAAGCGGGCAGGGGTTTCGCGATCGTGGCAGACGAGGTGCGACAATTGGCCGACCGATCGGCTAAGTCTTTGAAAGAAATCGAACAGATCGTGATGCAAATTCAAAGCGAAACCGGCGCGGTAATGACGGCCATGGAAGAAGGGACGCAGCAGGTTATTGAGGGGACAAGATTGGCAGAACAGGCCAAGCGATCGCTTGAAGATATCATTCAAGTAACTAACCGAATTGACGTGTTAGTGCGATCGATTACTGCCGACACTGTAGAGCAAAACGAAACCGCTCGCGCCGTAGCTTCTGTGATGCAAGCTGTTGAGCTGACCGCTCAGGAAACATCCCAAGAAGCGCAGCGAGTTTCCGGTGCTTTGCAAAATTTGGTAGGCGTTGCTCGTGACCTTTTGACATCGGTGGAAAGATTCCGAGTAGAAACAGCAGAAAGACAATAATTAAGTGTCTACTGCTTTTTTATCGGCTGATTTACTAGCACCTTAGTGTGGCAATGATGGCATAAAAAAAGCAACCTCGCAGTCTTGAAACCTCTGCGGGGCTGCTAATTCAACACCTAAACAAAGTAGGAGTTGCACAGATGGACGATAACATAGTAGAGGTAATACCGGGCATCTTTGGTGAAATTCACCCGACGGGCTGTATTATCTCTATCCTAACCAAATCTAGCAGTGGCTATGCCAATAAAAGACTTCGCATTAACGGTAAATGGAAAACCTTTACTGTCCACCGTTTAGTATTAGAACATTCATTAGGTCGGCAGCTCAGATCCGAATACTTTGCTTGCCATACTTGCGATGTCCGAAACTGCATTAATCCTAACCATTTGTGGGAAGGCTCTAGGCTGGAAAATTCTCAAGATAGGTTTAAAAAAGGACGTATTAAAAATGTCGGAAGTACATCGGCGCCGAAACCTCAAAAACAACTGCGAGGCATAGAAATAATTCCCGGTATTCGGGCCCAAATACAGCCGAACGGCTGCATGGTTTGTACCTTGGCTAAAAGAAGTGATGGTTACGCCATTAAGGGTACTAAAATTAATGGTAAAACAAAAAGTTTCTACGCTCACAGACTGGTACTGGAACACAAACTGGGAAGGCCTGTCAAACCCGGTTATTTTGCGTGTCACAGTTGTGACGATCGCGGTTGTATCAATCCTGACCATTTGTGGGAAGGAACTCCCGCAGATAACTCCCGCGATGCTATAGAAAAAAACCGCTTTCCTTTCGTTCCAGGCAAGATATGTCCTAACCGCAAACTCAAACCCGAACAAGTGCAGCAGATTCGCTATCTTTTAAGTGAGGGCATATCGAAAGCAAAAATAGCCAGGACATTTGCGATATCTCGCAGTCAGATTATTCTCTTGGCAAAGGGCGAGATCTACAAAGAGCTTCTCTAGAACTACTAACATAGACCCAATACAATAACGCTTAAAATCAGGAATAAAACTATGCTGCCGGAGCAACAACAGAGGATAATGGGCTACTTTATTGAGGAGGCAAAAGACCACCTCAATACGATCGAACAAGGCTTGCTGAATCTGCAAACCACGATCGAAGACCCAGAACTGGTCAACGAAGTATTTAGGGCCGCTCACTCTGTCAAAGGAGGAGCAGCAATGCTGGGGCTGACCAGCATTCAACAAACAGCTCACCGACTAGAAGATAGTTTTAAAGTTTTAAAAGAGTGCAGCGTTAAAGTAGACCAACAGCTAGAGTCCCTTTTTCTGCGAATTTTTGACACATTGCAAGGGCTGTTAGAGCAACTGTCGGGGCCTTTTGGACTGACAGAAGAATTGGGAGAACAGATGGTTCGAGAATTAGAACCAGTATTTGAAGAGCTCAACGGGCACTTGGGAGGACTCGTCGGACACGGAGAACACCATGGAGACGAGAGCTACGCGATGTCAGTACCCGAACCAGTTATGGCGGGGATGGGAGTCGGGGCGTTTGCCTCATCAAGGAGTATTCCGGATTCGCGGTCAGTTTACGCACCTGATGCCAGAGCAACAGAAGACAGCGCGCTGCAGCTAGTATTTGACTCGGACGTGCCCGCGAGGATGCGGGAACTCCTGCAAGAGTTCAAACAGCCCGAGGGGCCAGAAAGCAGGCGGCAACTCAAGAACATTTGTCGGAATTTGCTCAGGGCGGGGGAAGAATTTGGACTGCCTTGCTGGATAGAATTGATTCAAGCTGTATCCAAGGCGATCGCCAACCCAGAAAATACTTACCGCACCTTAGCCCCAACGGTGATCAAAGACATCAAACAAGCGCAAGAACTTGTAATTTCTGGTCTAGAATCGTCGATCGCACCAAGCGCAAAACTTCTGGCGCTGCAGCCGGCTGTTCTGGTTCCCGAAACGGATTTTGAAGATTTGCTGGCCTTCGCTCAACCGAGTAAATCCGGGAAAAATGTGGTTTCTGTTGAGGATGAGGCCTGGGATCTGGTGGGTTCGGGCGATTCCCCGGATGGATTGAACAAGTTGCTGCCGACTATTTCTGGGCTGAGTATAGACGAGCTGTTCGATCAACTCGACAGCGGCGACAGCAACGATGACAGCGGCCTTCGATCCGCCCAGTTCGACGACGATGCCGCCTTCACAGAATCGGATATGGAAACTGGTGCTTTTAGAGGCTCGACCCGCACCGGCCCGGAAGTGGGCGCGGCAGAACTCAACACTTTAGCTGACTTGTTTGACGGCGAGTCGCCGGATCTCGACGGCGCTTGGGAAGAAGAAGAAGACCTCGACTATGCACAGTCTTCTGGGATATCGGCGGCGGGAATGCTGGGGTCAGACGATGACAATTCCGGCGATTTTACTGATTTGTTGTTTGACGAATACGATTCGGAAAGTTCCGAAACGAACACAAAGCCTCCGATTGATGACCTGACGAGTTTGTTTGGGGAGGATTTACTATTTGGAGAGGAGGCAGAGGGCTCGGCAGTAGCTGCCGGTCAGAAAAATGGGGGTTCGAGCCAGCGGTTAACTGGCAAAAAGCTTAAAACGGGTAACGGTAAGGGCGGTTTGGAGCGGCGAGACAACACGGTGGCCCCAGCCAGGGGACAAGCAGACGAAGATGCTCTCGGTACGCTTTTGGACGAAGTGGCCGCCCAAACTTCTGCTGGTGTTACAGACAATGCTGATTTCGATAACTTGTTCGGCGATTTAGGCTTATCTGAAGCAACGGGTGTGCCGGCAGTTTCTTCGGAGTATTCCCTGAAGTCGGAGGCTTTAGACGGAGAATCGAAGGAGCCTGCAGCAGGGGGGGGCAATAATGATTCAGCGGATGCCGAAGCGCTTGGTCTCCCTGAAATGGATGATTTCGAGTTGTTCTCTGAGCTTGGCGAGGACTCGGATTTGAGCGAGCTGTTAGGGATTACTTCTAATTTCCTTTCTTCAGAAGACGAAGGTGGGGAGAACGGGGGCGATCGAGATCGAGCTGCTGGCATCCCACAAAATGAGGAAATGGGCAACGTTCTTAACATGACATCAAATTCTGATTTAGATATCTCTGCGGATGAAAACTGGCTAGAAGATGCTTTCGGCCTGGAAGACGAGTCTGTGCAATCGCTCAACCTGGAGCTGGACGATACCGATTTAGATGCGCTGTTTGGGGATATGACCTCGGGTGCGATTTCTGAGGATGAACAGACTGTGCGGGATCGGCAAGGAGTGGCTACTTCCCGAGAAGCCGCAGATTTGACTGAGCTGTTCGGTTCTGTACCTACGGGTACCGAGTATGACGGAGAAGCTTCGGGGCAAGCCCGTGGGACTTGGCCCAATGATGGGCATTCAGAATTGCTGAGTGCGGATGTGGGAGTTGATGAGGGCGACTTGGGGAGTTTGTTCGAGAACAATGGTGCGGCTGTTTCCGACCAAGGCTTGGCAAATTCGGCAGCGGTTGAACTTGGGGCTTTGTCCGATGGTCCTGATTCAGAAATTTCAAATGTCGAATCTGATGAGGGCGCAGTTTTCGATTTGTTGGAGGATATGTTTGGGGAAGGCATGGTGCAGGACGGCGATGCTGGAGCGGCGCTAGATGGGGGCGAGGCTCTTGATGTTGAGGAATTGTCGGCCCAACTTCCCGATGGTTTGTCCGACGAGGTGAGTGGGGATTTGTTCGATCGAGCCGAAACAGATGGCGCCGGGGAGTCTGAGGGCGAAGATGATTTGTTTGATGCCCTAGAAACGGATTTTTCGAGTGCGGATTTAGAGGCGCTGCCGACAGAATCTCTTGATGGTATGTTTGAGGGCGATGCTGACTTGCTCTCGGCGATGGAAACCGGGGCTACTCTCAACAACGAAGAGTTGGAGGGTTTTGACGATTTGTTGGATTCCATCGATGCTGAGGTTCTGGTGACTTCGGAACTGACGACGGGTTTTTGGGACGCTGAGGACGAGTCGGCCCAGGCTGATTCCTCGGAGTTGGAAGAGGGGTCGCTGGCAGACTTTTTTGCCGAGGGCGAATCAGGCGATGAGGATGACGAAGGCAATTTTGACGATTTAGAAGCACTGTTAATTGCAGGGGGTGCTGGAGCTGTCATAGCAGCTTCTGGGAGCACAAATCAGAGTCCGGTAAATACAGAAGTTTTCTCGGATCTCGAAGAGCTCCTCAGCGAGAGCGCAACTATGCCGGAAATTCCTGCACCGACGACAACTTCTAGTAAAGCTTCGCGCGCTGCCGCCGAGGAGAGCGACGACGAATTTGGCGATTTGGAAAAACTGTTGGAAGATCCCAAGGAGAGCGGCCGCCAAGGGGAAGGCAATATGGGGCAGTCGGCGATCAACAGACCCAGGCGCAATATGCGGGCGGGCGGGTTCGGCGACCAAACGATGCGGGTGCCGGTCAAGCAACTGGATAACCTCAGCAATTTGATGGGGGAACTGGTGGTGAACCGCAACAGTTTGGAGCAAGACCAAGAACGGATGCGGCAGTTTTTGGACAATTTGCTGCACCAGGTAGCGCTGCTGAGCGATGTGAGCCAGCGGACTCAGGATTTCTACGAGCGGAGTCTTTTGGAGATTGCTTTGCTGGCAAACCGTCAGGGACACCGATCGGCCTGGCGCTCTGAGGATTCGGCCCACACTCGGGAAAGTGCCTGGAGACCGGAGGAAATGGACAGGTTTACTCCTTTCCACAGTTTGGCTCAGGAGATTATTGAGCTGATCGTGCGGGTGCGGGAGTCGGCGGCGGACATTGAGTTTTTGGTGGATGAGGCGGATCAGGTGACTCGCCAACTGCGGCAAGTTACTACTCAACTGCAAGAAGGTTTGACTCGCGCCCGGATGAAGCCGTTTGCGGAGACGACGGACAGGCTGTTCCGGGCGGTGCGGGAAATTGCGATTAAGTGCGGGAAGCAGGCTCAGTTGCAGGTTGAGGGTAAGGATATTTTGATCGACAAGATGATTGTGGATCAACTGTATGACCCGATGACTCATTTGGTGAACAATGCGATTACTCACGGGATCGAAGCGCCGGAGGTGCGTCTGGCGGCTGGGAAGCCAGCAGTCGGCAGAATTACCATTCGCGCTTTCCACCAAGGGAACCAAACCGTCGTTTCGGTTTCGGACGACGGGGCGGGAATTGACCCGCAAAGGGTGAAGGCGAAGGCGATTAAGCAGGGTATGCTGACGGCGGCTCAGGCTCAGAGGATGTCTCGCTCGGAAGTTTACGATTTGCTGTTTATGCCGGGTTTCAGCACTCAGGAACAGGCTACAGAGTATGCCGGCCGGGGAGTCGGTATGAATGTGGTGCAGACTTCCTTGCAGGAGATTCGCGGTACTGTGTCGATCGATTCAACCATCGGCAAGGGGACTGTGTTTACGATCCGTTTGCCTCTAGTGTTGAGCATTTCTAAGGCTCTGACTTGCATTAGCGATCGCGCTCGCATTGCTTTCCCGATGGATGGGGTCGAGGACATGATCGATGTGCCTCGCGATCAGGTGACGACGGGGGCGGATGGTTTGCCTTGCATTGAGTGGCGGGGTCAAAGCTTGCCGTTCCGACCGCTGCGGGATTTGCTGGCTTACAGCCGCCATTTGGGTCGGGGCAGTGTTTACGGGTTTAATACTGACGATGACATGATTTCGGTGATTGTGCTGCGGTCTGCCGGCAATTTCTTGGCGGTGCAGGTGGATCAGGTTTCGACGGAACAGGAAATTGTGATCAAGCCGTTAGAGGGGCCGGTGCCGAAGCCGATCGGGATTGCGGGTGCTACGGTGCTCGGGGACGGTCGGATCGTGGCAATTGCGGACGTTCTGGAACTGATCGATTTGGCTACCGGAAGGCTGCGTAAGGACACTGGCGGTACGCTTTGGGATGAGGGCGAGAAGGCTACTAAGGAGGCGGAAATCGAGAAGACTGAGCCGACTGTGCTGATTGTGGATGACTCGATTACGGTGCGATCGCTATTGTCGATTACTTTCGAGAAGTCTGGCTATCGTGTGGAAGAAGCTCGCGACGGTAAGGAAGCTTGGGAAAAGATGAAATCTGGTCTGCCTTGCGATATCGTTTTCTGCGATATTGAAATGCCGAGAATGGATGGTTTGGAACTACTTTCTCGGATGCAAAAGGATGCGGTTTTGTGTGAATTGCCGATTGCGATGCTAACTTCTCGCGGTGCTGACAGACACCGCCAAATGGCTTACAGTTTGGGCGCGAAAGGTTATTTCACTAAGCCTTATTTGGAGGAGCAATTGCTTGATGCTGCTTCTCGGATGTTGAAAGGTGAGGTTGTTGGTGCTCCGGTTGCTGTGTAATGTTTTTATCTGCGTTTATCTGCGGTTGAAAAATGGGAATTTCTTAACCGCAGATGAAAATAGATTCACGCGGATTAACGCAGATAATGTCTAATTTATCTGCGTTAATCTGTGTTTATCTGCCCTCATCTGCGGTTAAAAAATGGGAATTTGTTAACCGCAGATGAAAATGGATTCACGCGGATTGAGGCAGATTTTAGCTCGCGCTTTAGGTTTTGGTGGTAGGCTGGGGAAGTGGGGTGTAGCGGAAGGGCGATCGCTTATTTATGAAAGCTGAAGAACTTTTAGAAAAATATGCCAAAGGCGAACGAAGCTTTACGAACGCACAGTTAAGCGGGATAGACCTCAAAGGTGCAGACTTGAGTGGAATAGACCTACGCGGTGCAAATTTGACGGGAGCGGAGTTGAATGAGGCAACTCTGAACAAAGCAAGCCTCTATGGAGCAGACTTCAGTAGAGCATCCCTGCTAGGCACAAACTTAATCGGGGTGGTAGGTAATAGCGTCAACTTCAGTTTTGCAGACCTCAGCAGTGCTGACTTGAGTATGGCAAACCTCAGTGGGGCAAATTTGAGTAATACTAAGCTGGACAGTGCAAACCTGAGTGAAGCCCAATTAAGCTCTGTATCGTTAACTAAAGCCTCCTTGAAGAACGCAAATTTAAATAGAGCAAATCTGAGCAATTCTAATTTGACGATGGCCAACTTGACAGGAGCAGAATTGATTCAAGTGAACTTAGCAGGTGCTAACCTTGAAAGTGTCAATTTTCAGAGAGCCAAACTCCGAGGTGTCAATCTGTCTGCATTTAACTTATCAGGCGTGAATCTAACTGAGGCTGATATTAGTGCAGCAAACCTCACAGGAACTAATTTGAAAAAAGTTTGTCTGAGAAGAACAAATATAGAAAAAGCTAGTCTAAAACAAGCAAATTTGATGCTAGCAAGGCTGGAGGGAGCCAACCTTAAGAAAGCAGACTTGACTGATGCTCAAACCTATGGTTGGAATATTAACAATGCCGACTTCACTGATGCGATAATGCCAGATGGAGAAATCTATGAGGCTGAAACCTCAGAACCAGAAATCGACTACAAACCGGAAACCTCTCAACAAGAATCCCACAAAGTGACATCTATGACACGCAAAATTATTCGTACTGACAAAGCACCGGCACCCGTGGGCCCTTACAATCAAGCGATCGCCGCTACGGGCACTATGCTGTTTGTAGCTGGTCAAATTGCGATCGACATTAGACTAAACGATATTGTCTATACCGACGACGTGGCAAAACAAACCGAACAAGTTATGGCAAATCTCGAAGCCATTCTCACAGAAGCCGGCGCTACTTGGTTGGATGTCGTAAAAACTACGGTTTTCCTCAAAGATATGAATGATTTTGCCGCTGTGAATGCGGTTTATGCGAAATATTTTGATGCGGAAACTGCACCGGCGCGCGCTTGTGTAGAGGTTTCGCGTTTGCCGAAAGATGTGTTAGTAGAGATTGACTGTATTGCTGTGATTTGATTTCATCTTCTTTGAGAAACCAGGCTTTTTCAATAAGCCTGGTTTGTGGATATTTGGTTTTTTTTATGTTTCTGAGTGATTTAACCGCAGATGGCGCAGAGGGCGCTGAGAAAGAGGGGAGAGAGATGAATAATTTGAACGTTTATTTATAGCAACCGCCGAGGGTAAAGTGCGCGAGTGTATTAACTTCTACAGCCGATCGCACTTTTGTCGATCTGTCGCTGTCGCGCACCTACTCCCAAATCAATCTGAAACTATCAGATTTAATCTCAATTAGCAATTAGAAATTACTAATTACCAGTTACCAATTAGCAATTAGCAATTACTCTACAAGTAATTACCAATTACCAACTGTAAACTATTTATTCAACGCTTCGCGGGCGGCTACCGCTTCGTCGGGATGAATATTCAAGCGGGTCAAATTAATTCGACCTTTATTGTCAATTTCTCGCACTTTGACAATCACTTCATCGTTTACAGCTAACTCGTCTTCCACTTTGCCAACGCGGTAGTCCGCTAACTGCGAAATGTGAATCATGCCTTCTTTTCCTGGCAAAATTTCCACAAAAGCGCCGATCGGAATAATTCGAGTTACGCGGCCGACATACACGTCTCCTGCATTCAACTTGCGCGTCATGCCTTGGACAATGTTGTAAGCCCGCTGAGCTTTTTCGCTGTCGTTGCCGGCAATTGTCACGGTTCCGTCGTCTTCGATGTCTATTTTGACACCGGTTTCTTCGGTGATGGCTTTGATCGTTTTGCCACCAGGCCCAATTACCAAACCGATAAATTCTGGATCGATTTTCAGGGTTAGCAAACGCGGTGCAAACGGCGACATTTCCTTGCGGGGAGTGTCGATGGTTGCCAGCATTCTTTCTAAAATGTGCAGTCTGGCTGGTTTGGCTTGGCGGATGGCATTGGCAATTACATCTAAGGGCAAACCTTTGATTTTCATGTCCATCTGCAAAGCAGTAATGCCGGTGTCGGTACCGGCTACTTTGAAGTCCATGTCGCCTAAAAAGTCTTCAATTGCCTGAATGTCAGTCAAAATTCGGACTTCATCGCCTTCTTTAATTAAGCCCATTGCCGCGCCGCTGACGGGTTGGGAAAGGGGAACGCCTGCATCCATTAATGCTAGCGTTGAGGCGCAAACTGAACCCATTGAGGTCGAACCGTCGGAAGAAAGGACTTCGGAAACTACGCGAATCACGTAGGGGAAATCTTCTTTGGATGGCAAAACCGGCAGTAAAGCGCGTTCTGCGAGGGCTCCGTGACCGATTTCTCGGCGTCCGGGCGATCGCATCGGCTTGGTTTCTGCTACCGAAAACGGCGGGAAATTGTAGTGGTGGAGGTAGCGTTTGTCTTGCTGCGGGTGCAAGTCGTCCCCTAAGTCTTGGGCGTCGCCTGGGGTTCCCAGGGTAGCTGCGGACAAGACTTGAGTCAACCCGCGATTAAACAACCCAGTGCCGTGTACTCGCGACGGCAGCACGCCTACGCGACAAGAAACGGGTCGCACCTCGTCTAGCTTGCGGCCGTCTACGCGGATGCCATCTTCGAGGATCTGCTTCCGCATCATTTTTTTGGTAACGTCTTTGAAAACGTTGCCGATCGCCTTGGTGTTGGCGGTGGCGGCTACTTTTACCGGATCGTCTTCCGGGAGTTCGGCGATCGCAGATTCAACTTCATTTGCCTTAACTTCGTCCAAAGCTGCATTCCGTATTGTTTTGTCTTTTTCAAATCTTGACAAAATGATGCGGATGGGTTCTTGGGCGCGATCGCGAATAAAGTTTTCCAGGGCCGAGTCTAGGGATGGCCGTTCCTCTACCACCAAATCGATCCCCAATTCCGCCATAATTTCGCGCTGCGCTTGAATCAAGTCACAGGCTGCTTCATAGCCGAAGTCGATCGCCTCGATGATATCCTGTTCGGGCAACTGGTTGGCGCCGGCTTCTACCATGATTACTCCGTCAGGAGAACCAGCTACCACGAGATCCAACTCGCCTTCTTTGATTTCGCTGTAGGTGGGGTTGATGATGAAATCGTCCCCTACCAAACCGACTCGCACCGCCGCCATCGGCCCGTAAAACGGCATTTTCGCCAGCAGTATCGCTACGGAAGCCCCAGTCACCGCCAAAACGTCCGGTGGCACTTGTTCGTCCATCGAAACCGTTGTTGCTACAACTTGGATGTCATCTCGCAGCCAGCTTGGAAATAGCGGACGCAGCGGTCGATCGATCAAACGGCCAGTCAAAGTCACTTTTTCTGGAGGACGCCCTTCCCTTCGCAAAAATCCACCGGGAATTTTACCGCCAGCGTAGAGTCTCTCTTCGTAATCCACCAACAGGGGCAGGAAATCAATTCCTTCTCTCCCCTGCGATCGAGTCGCTGTCACCAAAACCGCCGTGTCACCCGACTGAATCAAAACTGCACCGCCTGCTTGAGGCGCTAGTAAACCAATCTTCAGTCTAATATCCCGTCCATCGAAGGATATTGACTTGTCTATCTCTACCATGTAGCACTGCTTCCTTATCTACCACATTCTTTCTCTGTCGGGATCGTAACATTACCACAGGATGTTTGAGAGTCCGACGCCAAAAGACAGGGATAATCGCCTCGCGATCCACTGTCTGCGTCTGGCTTATAAGCATTTATACTCGATAATTATTTTTTGGAGTCTGGGGTCGATTCTCCGGTCGATCGTCCGCTAAACGCCTGAAATAGATGGTACGATGAATTTTCGTTTGGGAATTGGGACGTTGAAGGAAGAAGGAAGAGGGATTTAGGTATCTAGGTCACGGAATAAGCCGTAAGGTGTGCGATAAGTACCTAAATATACAGGTTCTACCTAATTCCTATCTGGCTCAAAATTTCCTCGGTTTGTTTTAAATAAAATTTTCATAAATTCCCTATAAATTCTGTAGTCAATCTCGCACTTAAATACAAATATCAGAATAAAAAAGATGGCAATTTTACACGGCAGTTGGCTACTTGAAAATGAGAAGAGTTGCTTATTTATTTGGGGAGAAACTTGGCGAAAAATTGGGGCAATTGAAACCATAGAATCGGGGATAAATTTACCGCATCCCTTAGCAATGACCGAATCGGAATTTAAGAATTTCCTAAATTCGTTGCACCAGTCGGGAAAACTCAACTGGCAATTACCGGAAACCGCAGAAACTCCACCGGAAAAAAGCAAAAAAACTCGGCGGTCGCCCAAAACTCAAAACGCAGAAATTACCGCCCCAAACTCCTCAATTCAAAGGGAAATTCGGGCGATCGCACTTCCCACCCAAATCTCAGAATCGAACGCAAATCTGATGCCGAAGCACTCAGCCGCAGCACTTGAGGAACCCGCTACAACCGAGGATATTTACCTTTATCCCTGGCAAGTCGAGGGTTTTTGTCTCAACCCTCAAGCAGCTTTTGTGTTCTTGCAATCACTACCGCTTAACAGTACGGAACCCGACTCTTTTGTCGGCTCAGATTTGCGTTTTTGGTCTCATATTGCTAGGTGGAGTTTGGATTTGTTGGCAAGATGCAAATTTTTGCCGGGATTGGAGAAACAGTCCGACGGTTCTGCTATTGCCAAATGGCAACCTCTGTTAGATAGTTCTACAGACATACTCCGCCTCGGCACTTTTGTCAAGCAAATGCCAACTGCTTGCCGAACATATCAGAAGAAGGAAGAAGGAAGAAGGAAGAAGGAAGAAGGAAGAGGGGAAAAGGAAGAAGAAGGAAGAAGGAAGAAGGAAGAAGGAAGAGGGGAAAAGGAAGAAGAATCGAGTCAATTGCCTTTAGCGGTGGATTTGCCGAGGGGGGCTGAGGAATTAGTGTTAGGCTTTTTGAGCAGTATTGTAGATAGTCAAGTGCGATCGGCTGGTAGCTCTACCTTAGACATCAAAGCAGTTTCGCCTGTGCGCGACTGGCTGCAAGCTTTGCAGCAGGAATCTGGGATAGTTCAAGTAGAAACAGCAGCATTGGAAAACTTGGCAACCAAGCTGACTGCTTGGACTGCACCGCTGCAAAACCAATTATCTCAACACAGCCAATTTCGCACTTGCTTTCAACTCATACCGCCGTCCCCTGGTAAAGCCAACTGGAATTTAAATTATTGCTTGCAAGCTGCAGATGAAACCGAATTTTTGGTGGACGCGACAACTGTTTGGAACAACTCTGTCGAGCGTTTGGCTTATGCGGGGCGGACAATAGAATTGCCTCAAGAAACTTTGCTCAGCGGTTTGGGTTTAGCCTCGAAACTTTATCCATTAATTGAACCGAGTTTGCAAGCACAGCGGCCTCAATCTTGCCAATTAAATCCCCTGCAAGCTTACGAGTTTATTAAGTCTGTAGCTTGGCGGTTTGCTGATAGCGGGTTGGGCGTAGTTTTGCCGCCGAGTTTGACAAAGACAGATGGTTGGGCGAGTCGTTTGGGTTTGAGTATTCAAGCGGAAACTCCGAAAGTGACTCCGGCGAAAGGCGGGTTGGGATTGCAAAGTCTGCTAAATTTTAAGTGGGAATTGACGATCGGCGGACAGCGCCTTTCTAAGGCAGAATTTGACAGATTGATCGCGTTGAATTCGCCTTTGGTGGAAATTAACGGCGAGTGGGTGGAGTTGCGCGCGCCGGATGTGAAAGCGGCTCAAACTTTTTTTGCCAGCCGTAAAGAGCAAATGACTCTTTCTTTGGAGGATGCTTTGCGTTTGGCGTCGGGCGATTCTCAGATGATCGAGAAATTGCCTGTGGTGAATTTTGAGGCTACGGGTCAGCTTCAGGAATTGTTGAATACTTTGAGCGATAATCAAGCGGTAAGTGCGATCGCAACTCCGGCTAGTTTCCGAGGACAATTGCGGCCTTATCAAGCGCTAGGAGCAGGCTGGTTAGCATTCTTAGAACGCTGGGGTTTGGGTGCTTGTCTCGCGGACGATATGGGGCTCGGTAAGACCATCGAGCTAATTGCTTTCCTCGTCCACTTACAGGAACAAGATTCTCTAGAAGCGCCAACATTACTGGTTTGTCCGACATCGGTATTGGGCAATTGGGAGCGCGAAGTCAAGAAATTTGGCCCGACGCTGAAAGTATTAGTTCACCACGGAGACAAACGCGCTAAAGGCAAAGCATTTGCGACGGCAATTAAAGGAAAAGATTTAATTATTACCAGTTACGCCCTAGTGTTTCGCGATGCCAAGGAATTTCAAGCCATTAAATGGCAAGGAGTGGTTCTAGATGAAGCGCAAAATATTAAAAATTCCGAGGCTAAGCAGTCGCAAGCGGTGCGGCAAATCGAGGCATCTTTTAGAATAGCGCTGACGGGAACTCCGGTGGAAAATAGACTGCAAGAATTGTGGTCTATTTTGGAGTTTCTCAATCCTGGCTATTTGGGACCGCGCAATTTCTTTCAGCGCCGATTTGCAATTCCGATCGAGAAATACGGAGATAGGGAATCATTGCAGACTTTGCGATCGCTCGTTCGGCCTTTCATCCTCCGCCGCCTGAAAACTGACAAAGAAATCATCCAAGATTTGCCCGAAAAACAGGAGATGACTGTATTTTGTGGGCTGGCAAATCAACAGGCGGTTTTATATCAGAAAATAGTCGAAGAGTCAATAGCGGAATTAGAATCAGCAGAAGGCATTCAGCGCCGGGGAATGATTCTGGCTTTGCTGGTAAAACTCAAGCAACTGTGCAACCATCCGGCTCTTGTGAAAGCAGAAGCTAAGCCGAAAGAATTGGAGATTAAGAGCCAGGAATCGGGGAAATTGCAGCGGTTGGTGGAAATGTTAGAAGAGGTGCTTGCTGAGGGCGATCGGGCTTTAATTTTTACTCAATTTGCCGAATGGGGAAAACTCCTGAAACCGCATCTAGAACAGCATTTAGGGCGAGAAGTTTTGTTCTTGTACGGAGGAATTCGGCAGCAGCAGCGGGAAGAAATGATCGATCGCTTCCAGCACGATCCCCAAGGCCCGCCGATTATGATTTTATCTTTAAAAGCAGGCGGCACAGGTTTGAACTTAACCAGAGCAACCCACGTTTTCCACTATGACAGATGGTGGAATCCCGCAGTAGAAAATCAGGCAACTGACCGCGTATTTCGCATCGGTCAAACTCGCAACGTGCAAGTGCATAAATTTGTCTGCACTGGTACGTTAGAGGAGAAAATACACGATATGATCGAAAGTAAGAAAGCTCTAGCCGAACAAGTAGTCAGCGCCGGCGAAAACTGGCTCACCGAACTCGATACAGACCAACTTCGCAATTTACTAATTCTCGATCGCAATGCTATTATAGAAAACGAAGAAGAATAATATAGCATTTCTCAGAAAAATTAGGTGCTATCGGTCATAGGGCATAGGGCATACCTCACCACGCTTGAGAACCGCTATATGACCCATTCCCAACAGCATGACACGGAAGTCAAGAATACACGGATAGCTGTTTTTTTATTTCTGAAGTCAACATCCCAATTACCAATGCCCGATGCCCAATTCCCGATGCCCAATTCCCAATTCCCAAATAAATGATTGACAGAGAATGGTGGACACAACAGTGGTTAGATTTAATCAATACCTACCGCTTCAAGAAGCGCTTAGAACGTGGCTGGCAGTACGCGCGCGAGGGTAAAGTTCTCAGCATTAAATTTCCCAATCAAGAAGTAATCGCCGTAGTTCAAGGAACAGATCCAAAACCCTATCAAGTTTCTTTAGGACTCGATACGTTGACTGATGAAGATTGGGATTATGTGATTGAAAATATGTCCCAAAGAGCAGTTTTTTCAGCTAAACTCTTAGCAGGAGAAATGCCGCACAATATTGAAGATGTATTTGCAGCAGCAGGCAAAACACTATTTCCGTTAAGCTTATCTGATATTCGATCGCGCTGTAGCTGTCCTGACCCCAAAAACCCTTGCAAACACATCAGTGCAGTATACTACTTATTGGGCGATCGCTTCAGTGAAGACCCCTTCGTACTCTTTCAACTGCGGGGGAGAACCAAAGAGCAAATCTTGACAGCACTCCGTCAAAGACGAGGTACGCAAGGAGAGGAAAATTCCCAACTCAACTCGGGCGAAAATGCCCCCACTACGAATTCTAAATTGCCAAAGGTCGATCGCTTTTGGGAATACAATCAGCAGCTAGAATCATCTTTAGTAGTTATTGTACCGCCGCCCAGCAGCGAGACAGTATTAGATATCTTAGGCCCAATTCCCCTTGCAACCGACGGAAAAGGAACCGCTAGCAAATCCTCCCCGGCATCAGACGCCCTCAAGCAGCATTTTGGCAAAATCTACCAAGCAGTTAGCCAGCAAGCCGTTTTAGCAGCACTGAAACGGGGCGAAGGAGATTAACCTAATTTCATCGCACATAGAATAATAGGGACTATGGCTGATAACAAATCAGGCTTTAATACCCATTTTATTCTTTAGTCCCTCTCTGGTGCAACGAGAGTTTGTCTAGAATAGATTTCAACCGACGAGTCTTACTTTTTGCAGTTTCAGTTTACACTTCCCGCAAATTACTCATAATCTCTATCAATTCCTGGGGGCGTTTAATAAAAAAATCGGGATTGTGTGCCACCAAAGCCTCCTGAGAATTAAAACCCCAACCTACAGCAATTACCTTAATTCCGGTTTTTCGAGCAGCTTCTATATCTCTAATCTCATCTCCCACGTAAACGACTTGTTTAGGATTTATATGTTCTCTTTTTAGCCAGCTATTAATAACTTTATGTTTGCCAAAAGTTGAACCAGAGTAAATAAATGTAAAAGTGTCTGGCAAACCATTTTTTTCCAGCGAGGCCAAGACGTTTTCTCTGGAATTAGATGTGATTATGCCCAGTTGAAATCCCTGTTTTTTTAAATCTAGTAAAACTTCTTTAATTCCCGGAAATAACTGAATATTGGGAATTTCGCTGCGTAACTCTGCTTTCAACCTTCTAATCAACAGCGGGAATTTGAAGATAGAAATGCCCGAATACTGAAGGACTTGCCAAGAAGTTAAATTGCTCAGTTGAGCGATTTGCTCTTTGGTGGCAGACTTAAAGCCTAATTCTACTGACAAACGGTTGGTGATGCTTAGAAGAATATCGATTGTATCTGCTAAAGTACCGTCAAAATCAAAAATAATTACTTGGGTCATTGGACAATAGCAAATAAGGAACGGGCGAGCATACAATTTTAGATTTTAGATTTTAGATGGGGAATGACTTACTGCATAATCTATGGGCTCTTGGCGATCCGTACACACCCTAGGGTTATTATCTATAAGGTAATGTGCCCCCTAAGCACCCTGAGCGCGAATATCTCAACTTTTAAGGGTTAATTTGATTTGCTTTCGCATTTCGCCGCAGCATTTCGGGTTTTATGCGCCGCAGCGCCGAAGCTGTAAATCTGCGGTTCCATTCTTCGTCGGAAATGTCGGCTAATTCTGCAAGTGTAGGCGCTATATTTTCAGGATAAGGCTCAAACTCTGCAACACCAGTTGGTTTAGCAAATCGCTGATTCCAAGGACAAACATCCTGACAAATATCGCAACCTGCTACCCACCCTTGTAAATTAGATGCAATTTCGTCGGGCAATTTTTCGGCTCGATTCTCGATCGTGTGATAAGCTATACATCGATCGGCATTCACCACAAAAGGCTCAGTAATTGCCCCCGTCGGACACGCCTCAATGCAGCGAGTGCAAGTACCGCAATGTTCCGTATGGGGTTCATCGGGCGCTAACTCCAAATTAGTCAAGATTTCTCCCAAAAACACCCAAGAACCGTATTCGCGCGAAATTACATTACCATTTTTGGCAATCCAGCCAATCCCTGCACGCTGCGCCCACATTTTATCTTGAATCGGCCCGGTATCAGCATAATACCGCGCTTCAATTCCCTCGCCTTGCGATCGCACCCAATTTGCCAAAACCTTCAGTTTTTTGTGCAGGATTTTGTGATAATCCCTTCCCCAGCCGTAACGAGAGATTTTGGCATATTCGGAACCGCCCGGGCGTTGGTGAGGCGTGTAGTAATTGATTGCGACACATATTAAGGATTTCACCTCTGGCATTGCAGCGCGAATATCCTGACGTTTCGGGTTAGCCATCCATGCCATATCCGCCTGATAGCCTTTATCCAACCATGCCTGCAACCTTTGTGCATCCTTGTCAGTGCCCTCGTCTACCAAGGCTATCCCAACCTTGTGAAATCCCAACTCTAGGGATTTTTGCTTAACCAAAATGCTGCTAATGGGCGCTTTCATTTGACACCAGGCAAATATTTACCTTTTTTATTGACTATTTTGATTTTATATGATATGTAAAGCGATTTTAATGATTGGTTTCCTAAATAAACTAATTCGGCGCACAGTCTAGTGACGGCGATCGCAATTTACCAAACCATTGATCATAGTTTTATAACTCAGCTATATGTAATTTATATTTGCAAAGTTTAACAAAACGTTACATAATTTAATCAAGGGAGCTTGACGTTTCCTAACTCCAGTACCTCACTACAACCACAAATCCCAAAGGATACACATGGCAGTTAGTATTCAATCAGCTCAATCTATTTTCTCCAACATCGAGATTGCTAGCGCTGTTCCGGCTACCACCGAAGCATTTTACAAACTCAGCGTTGAAGACCAACTAGCCTTGCTCTGGTATGCCTACACCGAAATGGGTATTTCCATCACCGCAGCAGCTCCCGGAGTAGCCAGCATGGCGCTTGTTGAAGGCATACTGAGCGAAATCAAGCAAATGCCGCCGGCTGCTCAAAGCAAAACCATGTTTGACCTAGCTAGCAACGCCGACACAACGATCGGTCGGATTTACACTTCCTTGCGCGTCAACACCAAACTCGGTTTCTGGTACGAGTTGGGACAGTTGATGAAACAGGGCGTTGTCGCTCCGATCCCCGCTGGCTATCAAATGTCTCCCGAAGCCACCACAGTTCTCGAAACCATCAAGAAACTAGATCCCGGCCAGCAAATTACCGTACTTCGCAACACCGTAGTTCACATGGGCTACGACCCCGATTTCAGCCAAGAGTACGGCAAACGCTCAGCCCCCCGCAGCACTCCCACCGCTCCAGAAGAGCGGGTGAAAACCAAAATTGAGGGTATCAGCGAGCAGACTGTCCTCAACTACATCGACTACATGAACGCCTTCGACTTCACCCCAGCCGTCGGTTTATTTGCTGAAGAAGGGGCCCTGCAACCGCCTTTCCAAAAGCCGATCGTTGGTCGCGAAGCTATCCTCAACTATATGCGGGAAGAGTGCATCGGACTGAAAATGATGCCGCAGCAAGGCGTATCGGAACCCGCAGAAGATGGCTACCGCCAAGTGAAAGTCACCGGCAAAGTCGAAACTCCCTGGTTCGGATCGAATGTGGGAATGAACATCGCGTGGCGGTTTTTGCTCGATCCCCAAGGTCAAATTTTCTTTGTGGCGATCGACTTGTTGGCATCTCCTAAGGAATTGCTCAATTTGATCCGCAAATAGAATATTCTTGTTGGCTCTGTTAAACAGACTTCGCCAGAAACCCAGATGCCATTAGGTGTCTGGGTTTATATAATTTTAGATTTTAGATTTTAAATTTTAGATTGAATGATTGAAGGATAGAAAATGACTGATGGTATTAGGGTTTGCAGCTTGGCTACACTTGTATTTTTTGACAGTAGTATTGATTTTAGTCGATCGCTCTCAAAGCTGCGCTCGACGCTCTCCGGTTCCCGGCTCCTCCTTTTTTCGGAGAATTATTTTCCTACCCTTACTTATATCTTTTGAGGGATTTGCTGCGACAAAGAGAATGATTACAGTATACTCATTCATTTGAAATCACTTGTTTTATGACCGCCACAACTCGACCTATTTTAACTAGCTCTATAAAGATTCCCGGCATCACAATGCCAGGGATACTGCAATATTTTGAAACTTTAAACGCGGGCGATTTTGAAGCGACGGCTAATTTATTTGCCGATGATGGGGTTCTGCACGCGCCGTTTGAAGAGCCAATTATTGGCAGCATCTCGATAGCCACTTATCTCAAAAAAGAAGCACGAGGAATGCAGCTCGAACCGCAGCAAGGTGTCAGCCAAATTTTAGAAGATGGCAAGGTAGAAGTTCAGGTCAGCGGCCGGGTGCAAACTTCCGCATTTGGTGTTAACGTCGGATGGTTGTTCTTGCTCAATTCTGACCAAAAACTCCTTTCTGTCACCGTCAAACTGTTAGCTTCTCCCCAAGAATTGCTAAATCTGCGGTCACAGAAGAAATAAGATGTTTGATAAGCTGTTTCACATTTAAATTGCCTATTTGGGTTTGACCTGTCGATCGCACGTAATAGCTACAATCGTGCGATCGACAGGTTAATTGGCTTTTTCTGGCAAGAATGAGGCAGAAACGGGGTTTTTATGCAAATCTTTGGTGAAGTGCCACTCACGGTATAAAAATTCCGTTTCTTCGGTATTTGTGCGATCGGGACTGTATTCGTACAATCTTACAGTCTCGCGTTGGACCGACTATACGGAACGACAAAGTGGCTGTCACCGCAGCGTGCGACAGACAGCCCAAGCGAGTCAAAAAGTGCATTGCCAATCACTAATCACTCATGACTAATGACTAAGCACTAATTAAGATTTTTCCGGCAAACTCGCTTCCAACTTTAGACAGTTGCGACCGTCTATTTGCAAAGTGTAGTCCACCCGATCCATAAGTCTGCTCATAATCAGCCAGCCGTAGCCGCTTTCCTGTTTAGCTTCCGGCCTCGGGGGATTGTAAGTATCCATTTCGTAACCTTTACCGTAATCCCAAATTTCTAAACCAATATCCCTATTTTTTAAATTCAAACGAATTAACACGGGCAAATTGGGTTGATCTTTGTGAGCATGGCGGATCACGTTAGAATAGGCTTCTGCTAACACCAAGCGCAAACGATTCGACTGACGTGGCCAATCGACGTGCTCTCCTAGCTCTACTTCCAAACTGCTCAGCAACCAATTTTCAACAATTGTTAAAAATCGCAAGTCGCTTGGCACATGAAGCTCAGTATTCATAAAAAAATCCCGTAAGTTTGAAAACCCTGTGTCTTCACACCAGGTATGAAACACGATGCGCCGAATGGATTCGGCTTCAATACTTGTCGCTACTGGGGGGATACCAGCCTTTTCTGTTTAAAAATCAGGCATTCATGACTCGGTAGAAGGCAGAGGTTAAGAGTATATTTGAAAACTTTAGTTATGGGCCTAAAGCCCACTAACAATTGATAATTATACCGAGACTGCAAGCAGCGAGGTATAAAAAATCAGTGTTTCAATCCTTGGCTTTTAAGCGTTGGTTTTTTCTCACGAATGCCTTCTACGTTAACCTTTTACAGGCGTTTAATCCCCCAGGAAAGCGATTCAGGAAACTAGCTGCGCCATCGCCGGCTAGGTTTTTTACTGTTGACGATAACGCCGTCCTTTGCAGGACTAATCTATGAACCGTCAACAAGCAGGGGTTAAGTTTTTTCGACTCTCACCCCCGACTATGCGCCGGGAGTCGCTGACAGATTCAAAGAACCTCCAGAGAGAGTATGGTTTGGTCGTCTTCCTGAACGGGATTGTCGGCTCGGATGTGAGCCAACAAATTGTCCAAGTTGAAAGAACCAGGTTCCTGAATCAAGAGTTGCCAAAGCCCTTCTTGTTGTAGCATAGAACGGGTTGGTACACCCCCTGCGACCGCTTCAGTGGTCACGCTCGCTTCAGTAATTCCGTCACTCGTCAGCAGAAATACATCTCCTGACTTTAATTCGATCGTACCTGCTTTCCCTCTCCAAACTGGTAGTATCCCCAAGGGAATGCCACGAGCTTTCAGGAAATTCGGCTCGGCTGGCGTTTTACCGCTAGCGGCTTGAGCTTTCACCTCCGAGTGAGACCAAACAATCGGGTAAATGTGACCGGCATTAGCAAACGCGAGGTGTCCCGTTGACGGAGTGTAACGAGCTACAACCATTGTAATAAAATGGTTGTTGCCGATCAGGTCGTCAGACATACTGCTATTCATGTTCTGCATAACTTGATCGGGTTCTGGAGAAACTTCTTGGGAAAGTTCCCGCCGCATCACCGAAATCGCGCTCGCCATAAATAGAGCAGCCGGAACTCCCTTACCCGAAACATCTCCCACCGCTATCCAAATATCCCCTTGGGAGTGGACGTAAACTTCAAAAAAGTCGCCCCCAACTTCCCGCGCGGGATAACAGCAAGCTTGCACCCTGACAGTTTCAAAATCCGGCCAACTTTGGCGCAACAAGTTTGTTTGGATTTGGCGAGCCACTTCCAACTCGTTTTGCATCTGCTTGGCTAAATCCAGAGTGCGCTGGTAGAGCTTAGCTTGAGACAGGGCCAGAGCAGCTTGAGCTGCTACACCTTCTATTAACTCTATATCTTCTGCCGACCAAGGGTTAGTGCCGCCAATCTGGGACAAAGCCAGTACCGCCAGCAATTCTTGCTGGTAAGTCAGGGGCACGGCAATCTCAACCGAGTTACCATGCCCCCCACTGTTTGAGTTCACTTGAGTTTGGCGGGTGGCTACAGCTTGAACCAGCAAATTTTCATCAAAAGAAAAGCTACTGGCATCGTCGGTTTGGGCTTGGTAGGGGAAGGTACTCGGCAATAGTCGATCGCTCTCTACCGGCCGCAGCATACAATAGTTGGCCTCAAAAGTTTGACCTACGGTTTGAACAATAGTTTGTACCATACTAGAGTAATCTAGCGACCCGCGAATGACGCTCATTACCTCATTGAAAAGAGATTCCTTGCGTAAAGCGCGGCGCAGTGCAACGCTGCGCTGCTTGTAGTATTTGTAAGTTTCTGAGGCTTGATTGATCACCAATTTGAGTTCTTCTGGATTCCACGGTTTGGTGATGTATTTGAAAACTTGACCTGAGTTGATGGCCTCAACCAAATCTTCAACATCGGTGTATCCCGTTAGCAGAATCCGAATCGTATCGGGAAATCGCTCGACTGTTTTCCCCAAAAACTCGGTGCCATTCATTTCTGGCATCCGCTGGTCAGATATAATCACCGCCATCTCGCCCTGTTCGTCTAGAACTTCCAGGGCGCTGAGCGCGCTATCTGCTTTGTAAACCTGAAAGTCGCGTCGAAACGTCCGGTACAATAAATCCAAGTTGTCGGGTTCGTCATCGACTACCATCAGTTTCAGCTTGCTTCCATCTCCCCGACTCATCTTTCTTCCCCCTTGAAAACCCCCACCATAGCTGTAATCAGCAAGGTGGCGGGAGGAAAAGGGGGGCTGGATATATGCAACATATCAGTTACGTCAAGTTGAGTTAAAGAAACCCGTTTTACCTCAAGGTGAGCATTCCTTTCGCACCATCTGTTCGCACAACAGATGAGAGGCTTTCGATACTGTAACCCGCCTCGGTAGGCCGCTTCAATAGGGAAAATTCCCGAGTCAGCTTTTACGCTGTGATACGAGCAATGACCTTGTTAGCAGTCGGTACTTTTCTAAACACACCAGCATTCAAAACGGCTAATTAATGCTCTGATTGCAGAGTTCTTAACTAGCTGGGCACTGTCCTCGGTGTGAATTTTAACACTTACTACTAACGCAAGTATTGCTACCTAAGTCTGGTCAACACCGGCTGTATTTCAAACCGCACTGTACCCGGAGGGTTAGTGGTGGGTTGTTGGCGCTATTCCCTACATCTTTGCCGAATCGCACTTGATTGCTGCATTCAAGTCCCCCTAATCTCTGAACTTTTTGCAGCAAGCATATTACTACGACTGCCGAATCAAGTTAATCTTTCTGCCAGTCTGAGCTTAGCAGAACGAGAGCGGGGATTTCTAGCTACTTCTTCGGATTGTGGCCCGATCGGCTTTTTTGTCAGTACCTGCAAATTGGGTGTTCCTCTGAGTTGGTGCTTGACTGGTCGGTCTTCCAGACTGTGAAATGTAATGATTCCGATTCTCCCACCTGGTTTTAACCACCTTGGCGCTTGGTGGAGGAAAGTATCTAAAGAAGCGAGTTCGGAGTTGACAGCTATCCTTAAAGCTTGGAAGGTGCGGGTGGCTGGATGAATTCTGCCGTTGCGCTGCTTGGGGGGGAAGCTGGAGGCGATCGCCCCTGCAAGTTCTGTTGTAGTTTGAAAAGGACGCCCTTGCACAATGCGCCTCGCGATGCGCCGCGACAGCCGCTCCTCGCCGTACTTGTAAATAATATCCGCTAGTTTAACTTCTTCCCAGTGGTTGATAATCTCTTCTGCCGTCAAAGATTGCTGCTGGTTCATACGCATATCTAGTTGAGCTGGGTGGCGAAAACTAAATCCTCGTTCCGGTGTATCGAACTGAGCAGAGCTGACGCCCAAGTCTGCTATGATACCATCAAATTCGGCTTCTGAGGACTGATATTCAGCAAAGTTGCCGTGCCAAAACTCAACGGGCGAGTTGGCAAATCTGGCTTGGCAAAAACGGATGGCTTGTTCATCGCGGTCGATCGCCACCACTGAAACATCTGGCGCCGCAGCTAAAATCAAACTCGTATGTCCGCCGCCCCCAAGCGTAGCGTCCAAATAGCGGCCGCCTGGACGCACAGCCAAACCCGCAATTAATTCTTGACCCAAAACAGGAACGTGATAGGTGTCAATACTGACATCCGATCCAGGGGTATCCTTCTCACAGAGCTCGATATCCTTCATAATCTATAACAGCCAAACAAAAATCAACAATAGTCAGTAATCATTAATTCATTTAATTATGTCAAGAATTGAGACTAGAACCGAACCGATGGTGCTCAACATGGGGCCGCACCACCCTTCCATGCACGGGGTACTCCGGTTAATTGTCACCCTGGACGGGGAAGACGTAGTTGACTGCGAGCCTGTTTTGGGCTATTTGCACCGCGGGATGGAAAAAATTGCCGAAAATCGCACCAACGTGATGTACGTGCCCTACGTGAGCCGCTGGGACTATGCGGAGGGGATGTTTAACGAAGCGGTGACAGTAAATGCACCGGAAAAGTTGGCGAATATTGCTGTCCCCAAACGGGCGAGTTACATTCGGGTAATCATGCTGGAGTTGAACCGGATTGCTAACCATTTGTTGTGGTTGGGGCCGTTTTTGGCGGACGTGGGGGCGCAAACTCCTTTTTTCTATACTATGCGCGATCGCGAGATGATTTTGGACTTGTGGGAAGCAGCCACAGGTTATCGCATGGTGAATAATAACTATTTCCGCATCGGCGGAGTTGCCGCGGATTTGCCCTACGGTTGGGTAGATAAGTGCGAAGATTACTGCGATTATTTCATTCCCAAAATTGACGAGTACGAACGTTTAATTACCAACAATCCAATCTTCCGCCGCCGGATTGAAGGCTTGGGTACTATTTCTCGCGAAGAAGCGATTAACTGGGGACTTTCGGGCCCCATGTTGCGCGCTTCCGGCGTTAAGTGGGATTTGCGGAAAGTTGACCATTACGAATGTTACGACGACTTCGACTGGGAAGTTTGTACCGAAGCTGCTGGCGATTGTTTGGCCCGGTATGTGGTGCGGATTCGCGAGATGCGCGAGTCGGTTAAGATTATCTATCAAGCCTTGAAAGGACTCCCCGGTGGCTCTTACGAGAATTTGGAAGCCAAGCGCTTAGAAAGCGGGCCCAAATCTGAATGGAATGGTTTTGACTATCAGTTTATTGGCAAAAAAGTTGCGCCGACTTTTAAGATTCCGAAGGGCGAACATTATGTCCGCGTTGAAAGCGGCAAGGGTGAGTTGGGGATTTATATTATCGGGGATGATACTGTGTTTCCCTGGCGCTGGAAGATTCGGACTGCGGATTTTAATAATTTGCAGATTTTGCCTCACATTGTGCGCGGTGTGAAGATTGCGGATTTGGTGGCAATTTTGGGAAGTATCGACATTATTATGGGGTCGGTTGACAGGTAGGTTTTGTCGGTTTTTATCTGATAATTTAACCCGGTTTTTTTGTGGAACCGGGTTAATTTTTTTCAACCGCAGATGAACGCGGATAAACGCGGAACGTCGCTAAAATGTACCTTATTTCTCTCTTGTCTCTTCCTCTGTGCCCTCTGCGCCCTCTGCGGTTAATAAAAAAAATCTCTCCTTCACAAATGAAATAACATCAACTGTGATTCGATAAATTATGAAATTTCAGCAATCAGATATCAATGACAGCAACTGGGAACTCTGCGCTTTAATCTGCGAAAGAATTGTCGCCAGTCCCCAGCAGCGTATTACTTTTGCTGAATATATGGATTTGGCATTATATCATCCGCAGCACGGTTATTATAATGGCGATCGCCCGTCGATCGGCAAACAAGGCGATTTTATCACGTCGCCTCATTGGAGTGCTGATTTTGCGGAGGTTTTGGCAGAGCAGTTTGTGGAAATGTGGGAATTTCTCGATCGCCCTTCCAATTTCGCGATCGTAGAAATGGGCGCTGGGCGCGGAACTTTCGCCGTAAATGTGCTGGAATATCTGCAACGGCAACATCCCGACTTATTTAAAACTTTAACATACATAATTGTTGAAATTTCGCCAATACTTCAAGCGGAACAACGCCAAAGATTAAGTGATATTAAGTGCGTCAAGTGGTGCAATTGGGATGAGATAGTTAATAATTCAATTGTCGGTTGTTTCTTTTCTAACGAGTTAGTGGATGCTTTGCCAGTGCATCAATTCATTCTGGAATCAGGGCAACTTAGGGAGATTTACGTTGCCGCAGAAACCCCAAAAAATGAACAAGAAGAGATAAATTTTATTGAAGTAATTGGCGAAGTTTCCACGCCTAAAATTGCCGAATATTTGGATCTTGTAAGCATCGATTTGTCGGCGAGTGTTTACGGGGATGGTTATCGCAGTGAGGTGAATTTGGCGGCTTTGGACTGGATGAGTACAGTTGCTCAAAAGTTGCAGCGGGGATATTTGTTAACTATTGATTACGGCCATCCGGCGCACCGCTATTACAATCCGAGGCGCAGGGAAGGGACGCTACAGTGTTATTATCTGCACCGATATCACAATAATCCTTATATTAATGTGGGGCGGCAGGATTTAACGGCTCATGTTAATTTTACCGCGCTGGAAAGGCAGGGTGAATTGTGCGGTTTGGATGTGGTAGGGTTTACTCAGCAGGCTTTGTTTTTGATGGCGTTGGGTTTGGGCGATCGTATTGCTTCTCTGTCTACAAATGATGCGGAAGCATTGGATTTGGCAACGTTTTTGCGGCGCCGGGAGGCTTTGCATCAGTTGATCGATCCGAGGGGTTTGGGGGGTTTTGGGGTTTTGGTGCAGTGTAAGGGGTTGAGGGAGGAGGAAAAGGGGAGAATCTTGAAGGGTTTGAGAGTGCCGGATTAGTTATTCGATCGATTTGCTTATATCGATTACGCAAGCTTACTCAACGGCGGAAATTCCCATTTTCCCGAATATAAAGTAGATGGCAGCTTTAAACAATAAGCAGCAGGAATTACTTCGATCAGCCACCAATTAAACATATCTCGTCTGGCTTCAGTAAAACCACAAATGGCATCACCAGTAATCGCATCATACAGAATATCTAAGATGGCATTATAAGCTGTTTTCGTATTGAGTGTTTGCAGCAAGCCGTAAAAGATATTGTAAGCTTCGTCAGTAGCTTGATATTTTCCGATTTTGTTGATATTAGGAAACAAGGTATCTGCCCAACTTTCTGGGATTTCACAACTATGCTTCAGCCAACAAGATACAATTCCTTGAACGATATCAGCCTTGTGTTCTTCAGGAAAGTAATGTTTAATGGTCGGTTTGGCTGCTAATGCTATTCCAAAAGCCATATAGACGTATCGCTGATGGGATATTGGATCATTAGGCATTCCAAAGGCTGTCATTACTTCTACAAAAGCTTCTTCTACATTGCACTTTCCACCTCTTTCGTATAAATCGCGATACTTTCTGTCCCAAACTGTATGAAGTGTTTGTTGTAATTGCTCTGGAATATATGAATTGTTGGGCAACTTGAAATCGGTGTAATGACCTCTGTCAAACTGTATCATTGACTTCCCTCCTTAATGTATTTTTCTTAATCGTAAACTAGGAGCAAGGTAATATTCAGCTTTATATCACCTCCATTCTACCTTGCCCAGAGAAGCCAGTAAAGCCCTGGTAAGCTCTACTGACTTTCTATCCTGTACTTCTAACGATATGGCTGCTTGTAGAAGATAATCACTTGAATATTCGGAAACTTCATTTTAAAGTCCTCATCACAAGTAATGTTGCAACCCGAACACATCTCTCTCTCAGTGTAGAGGTAGAGTATTCCTTCTACCTCCAAAGAAACATCATCCCTTTCCAAGTGTTCTGCAAGTGCATTGAAAATCTTGTACTCAGCGTGTTCTTTGTTGTTGCAGGATGCTATTCTGTCAAGCCTTGGCTCAAAAAACAACTTTGGCCCATCCTCTTCACCTGGAATATTTAGAGGGTCTGCCTTGCTGGTAGCTTCTTCGCTATAAACTCGGCCAGTTTCTAGTTCTAGTATGGCAACCGCAGAATTACCAGAAGTAAGTTTTCTAATATAGAACGCTCGAACATCTTGAGCCTTAGTCCGCAGTTCCTCTACGATGTCCGTATACTTCTCAGGTATGTCTTGGGGATCTTCGTAATGAGGTGTGTTTCTATAGGGGTTTCCTGTAGTTAAGTTTTGTTTCACGCGATTAAATAGGGGTTTCCTGTAGTTAAGTTTTTTTTCAGGCGATTAACTTAATTTTAAGTTTAAAAATAAAAATATATATAACCTGACTTAGACGTAAGCTTAAAGCCTCGTCTGACTCAGGTATTTTAATTATACCACACTTTCAAGTTAACTGCAAACTCTGCTGGAATCCCTCGGATTCAGCCCATTTTAATCGTTGTTGAATTGACATCCCCTGCAACTTTTTACTCATTTCATATAAATCCACTTTAATATAATCCCCCTTAAATAGCGGAATTAAAGCCTCAACAACAGCAGCAATTCCCTGCGGCGGCACTGCATTGCCAATCTGCCGCCGCACTTCAGTGGTAGAACCTTCAAAAACAAAATCATCGGGGAATGTTTGCAATCTTGCTCTTTCACGATTTGTCAAAGAACGCGGTTCTAAATAATGATAACCCCAGGTTCCGCCACCTCCACCAGCAATGATTGTTGAGGATGGTTTATCTGGATGAATTCGTCGATAAACGTGACTGATCATGCCTTTGACATAGTATGGACTATTCTTGGGAATATCAGAAAAATTGCCTCCCGGTTTAATTCGATTTAAAATTTCCACGGTGCGGGATTGAATTTTATGATGTTTGTTATTGTCAAGAACTGCTTCCACATTTTTGAGCGCTTCGCCCGCAGTTCGATAGGGATTATTACGATTTGGCCCGTATTCTGGCTGAGGATGCACAAAGTTAAATCCTGTATCCATCCGAATGCCAACTAATAACACTCTTTGGCGAAATTGGGGAACTCCGTAATCAGCAAAGTTGTAAAGTTTAGGTTTAACTAAGTAGCCTGGAGCGATACTTTCAAAGTCAGAAATTATTTGTTTTATTGCTTGATAATTATTAGCACTTAATAAGCCTTTAACATTTTCTGCTACAAAAGCTTTGGGCTTTTTTTTATTGACAAAATCGAGAAAGTATGTATATAAATTACCTCTGGTTCCTTCAAGTCCGGGACGTTTCCAAATAAGGGAGAAATCTTGACAGGGAAACCCTCCTATACATATTTCCGCTTCGGGAACTTGTGCAATGTCTATATTTTCAATGCTGTCGTTGATGATGACATCGGCAATGTTTCTGCTGAATGTTTTGCAGGCGTATTGATTGGAGTCGATCGCCCAAACTAGCTCAAATCCGGCTTGGTGGAATGGCAAATCCATGCCGCCGCAACCAGAAAATAAGGATATGAGTCGCGGTTTTTTTGTCCAGGCGATCGGCTGGCGACGTTCGATTAACATAGGAGTGTAAAGTTAGCCAAGGGCGGGCTGGATGCCCGCACCACAAGAGTGTCATCATACCAAAACACGATCGAACTCGACTCATCAATTGATATTTCACTCTTCATCATCTAACTCGATCCCGGCTTGACGAAGTTTTTCGGCCAATCTTTCAGCGCGGAGTCTTTCGCGATCGGCTCTTTCTTCCGACCACAGCAACAACTCGCCTTCTGCATCCCACCATCTCAACCAACAGCCTGTTCTCCCTTCGTGGGTTCCTTCCCAAACTCCTAAAAATAAGTCTAATCCCGGTATCCAATAACGTCCGTTTTCATCGGGTTTTTGCAAGTTGTAGTGCTCTGATTCTAAAGCGTAAACTTCTAAATGAGCTGTTTTTGCTCGGAATATGACGTATCTGGGGACTTTGATTACTTGCTCGTAAAAATACCACTTTCCCACCCGCGAGGTAAATTCAACGGAGTATTCTTCTCCATAGGTTTCTGAAAGAAACTCCATCACGATTTGGGGGATGGTTCCTTCTGTGTGTGGCGTGTAACTGCGGCGTACTTGAGAGACATTTTTTGGATTGACGGGTTTCACGTACATCCAATCTGGCGCTTTGCAGATAATACGCTGTTCGTCGCTGGTTGAACCTGGGAAACTAATTCCGGCACACAAGGCAAAGTTGGAAACAATTAAGGCATCCTGCATTAATTCGGGAAATGCTGTTAGCGGCTGGCGCAAAGCGGCGGCTAATAATGGTTGGCTTTCGTCTTCTACGGGGTCGTCTGGTAGTTGAAAATCTTCTGGTAGTAGCGGCCAGGTGATTGTGAGTTTTGTTTCTAGGTTTTTAGTTGCTACAGACATAGTTTATCAGAGGTTAAATGTTTTAATGCTTAAATTATATCTCTTGGTTTTTGGGATTAATGTTAATGGCTTAATGACGAGGCAGAGCCTCGGGATATGCGTTACCGGGCAGAGCCTGGTAACGAGGAACCGAGAGTTTTAAGGGTTGTTAATTTTCTGCTGTAGTTCGGTGGTCATTGCTAGTAGTTCTGATTGCCCGATCGCACTTTGTTCACCACTCGCCAACCACTTCAATTGTACCGTCTCGTTCTCAGCTTCCGCATCTCCCAAAACTAAACACCCAACCGCACCGCTTCTATCGGCTCTTTTAAACTGTTTCCCAAAAGCACTGGCGCTCAAATCTATCTCTACACTAAACCCAGCACTTCGCAATTTTTGAGCTAACAATACGGATTGCTGTTCTGCTTTTTCGCCCCTGGATACCAAATAAAAATCCAATTTTTGGACTGGCAAAGGTTGCAACTTTTGCAGCAGGATAATCAACCTTTCGATACCCATTGCCCAGCCGACTGCCGCCGTATCGGGTCCGCCCAATTCCTTTACTAAACCGTCGTAGCGGCCGCCTCCGCAAACTGTTGCTTGCGCTCCCAAATCGTCGGAGATAATTTCAAATGCGGTGTAGGTATAGTAGTCTAAACCGCGCACTAATCTGGGATTTAACTGATAGCTAATTCCTAAGTTTTTGAGCATTTGCTGCACTTGCTCGAAGTGCGATCGCGATTCCTCTCCCAAATAGTCCAAAATACTCGGCGCACCAGCTACAATTTCTTGAGTGCGCTGATTTTTGCTGTCCAAAATCCGCAGCGGGTTTCGAGTCAAGCGATCTTGAGAATCCGCGTCTAATTCGTCTTTGTGCGGTGTAAAATAATCTATCAAAGCTTGCCGATAATTTTGTCTGTCTTGCTTATTTCCGACAGAATTAATATCGAGGCGCAAATTTTTTAAACCGAGGGTTTGCAGGATGTCGCAGGCGATCGCAATTACCTCGACATCCGCACGAGGATTCGCACTCCCCAAGACTTCCACGCCAATTTGATTGAACTGCCGCTGTCTTCCCTCTTGCGCGCGTTCGTAGCGAAACATCGGCCCCGCATACCACAGGCGCTGCACGTCTCCTGCTGCGTACAAACTGTTTTGAATAAAAGCTCGCACTACTCCGGCGGTGCCTTCTGGACGCAAAGTAGTCGATCGATCGCCCTTATCCTTAAAAGTGTACATTTCTTTGCCTACAACATCGGTAGCTTCGCCGATGCCGCGTTCAAATAAAGATGTCTGTTCAAAAATTGGCGTCCGAATTTCTCGATAAGCCGCTTTTTTTAAAATAGTTCTAGCGACTTCTTCTATATTTTGCCAATATTGAATTTCAGCGGGCAAAATATCCCGCGTTCCCGGTAAAGTTTTAATTGCACTCATTTTGTTAGTCAGTTGTCAGTAGTTATTAGTCAGTAGTCATTAGTCAGTAGTTATTAGTTGTTAGTCAACAGTCAACAGTCAACAGTCAACACCTAACAATTTCCAATAACTAATGACTTAATAATTCCCACGCTCCGTAACGATCGCCATAATAAGCCAAAATGCGATCGACCCGCTGGCGACCTGCCAAATCGAACCCTTCAGGATACTGTATCCACAAACCCCCAATTTGGCTGTCGCCGTAATCAAACCGCTGCGACTGCTGCGGAATTAAACCGGTTTGCACCCCTTCAACTTGACGCAAATGGACCGCCACTTCGCGATACACCGCCAGCGGCAATCCAGGGCTTTGAATTTGATAGCGGAGTTGTTTTTCTTGTGCCGTTTGCATCATTTCTTTGCCTGTACCCAACCTGATCCCCTAATTAAGATACTTCTTTATCGATGGGCCGCGGTAAAGGGCAGCAGTTAATATTGTCCAAACATACCTTTCCCCACTGCAACGCCCAGCGTACAAGCGTAACTCGATTGTCAGCGCGCGTCTTATTCAAGATATTGCTAATGTGGTTGTCAACAGTACGCTTGCTAATCTCTAACTTTTCGGCGATTTTCTCATTAGTCAATCCCGCCGCTACTAACTCTACCACTTGCAATTCTCTGTCCGACAGGGTGACAGGGGTCCCAGAGACAATCCCACTCATAAACTTTTCCTATGTCTGCATATTTACCTATCTACAATTCTAAAGGATGAGGGATCGAGTATGAAGAGAAAATTAAATTTGCTGTGCTACTATTTCGGGCCCGAAGCACCAACTCGCTTCCAGAATCGCCAGGAGTGTCAACCTCGCGCTGACACAGCAAGACGCACAGCCACTTGCACTGCTTGTGCGTCGGGTGGCGGATGCTGCCTTTACCTACGCCCATCTGACATCCGGGTCAAACCCGCAGATGTTTTCAGGTAAAACAACTGATACGCCCGCACTGCACTTGTGCGTTGAGCGAGTAACTGCCAGTATCAATAAGTCTGATATTATAGGATCAGCCATAAAAAAATAGCTTGCAATTTTTCTGGGATGGGTTAAAAATCATTATTGACCTGTCTACTGCTGGTCTAAAATCTCACATCTCAAATCTAAAATTTCTATGACTTATCCTCGCGTTCTGTGTCTGGGTGAAGTTTTATTTGATTGTTTAGCAGACCAACCAGGACTATCTCTCGAAGAGGTAGAATCTTGGACGGCATATCCCGGTGGTGCTCCTGCTAATGTTGCCTGTGCTTTGGTTAAATTGGGGACGGCGGCGGGATTTATCGGTGCTGTAGGTGAGGATGAATTGGGGGATTCCCTAGTGGAGGTATTGCAAGAATTAGGGGTTGATATCGCTGGAGTGCAGCGCCATCCGAGTGCGCCGACGCGGCAAGTTTATGTCTTGCGGAATGAAGCGGGCGATCGATCTTTTGCCGGTTTTGGCGAATTCGATACTGCGGATTTTGCCGACACCCACCTCCTCGCTGCACAACTACCCGAGGTGCTGTTTGAAAATGCGGATTTTTTAGTGCTAGGCACTTTAGAATTAGCTTATCCTGAGAGTCGAGAGGCGATCGCCAGAGCGATCGAACTAGCAGAACAGTACGACGTTAAAATTATACTTGACATCAATTGGCGTCCGGTGTTTTGGTCAAATCCAGACGAAGCAAAAGCGCACATTAGAAAACTATTAAAAAAAGTTGATTTTGTCAAGTTATCTGAGGAAGAAGCCGAATGGTTGTTTGACACTAGCGACGCTGGAGCTATTACCTACCGCCTCGATTCCGTAGAAGGCGTTGTGGTGACTGCGGGCGAGAAAGGTTGCGCCTATTGTATGTCGGAAAATGAAGGAAAAATCCCCGCCTTTAAAGTAGATGTTGAGGATACAAATGGTGCCGGCGACGCATTTCTGGCTGGTTTTGTCAGCCAATTGTGCAAGGTGGGAATTAAGAGTTTAGCCGATCCAGAAATAACAAAAAAAGTTGTAACTTATGCGAATGCGGTAGGTTCGATGACAGCGATGAAACCCGGGGCAATTAAAGCTCAACCAACCGCTGCTGAAGTAGAAGCTTTCTTGTATTTGTACAAACATTAGCACGCCACACCTCTCCCCCGGAAACGGAGAGGGGACTAAATTTGTTTCACAAACCCGGAAGCTGAAAAAAAATAATTCTTATACTAAACCCCCGTTACAAAGCTTCGATAAGACTCGGCGTTTGGAATCCCTACTATACCAACTTTCGTCCTAGCTGACAGGGACTAAAAAATAAACAAGTATTTAAGCGAGATTGGGTATTAGAGGTTTTATTGTGGGCGATTAACCGCACTTCAGATGATTTCTAATTTGGCGCAAGATTACCTCTAGCGGTTGCGAAGCATCTATGATAATTGCATCTTCTGGTTCTTCGAGAGTGTCTAACTGACTTAACAACAAGTCTGCTTTCATGTAGTGATTTTCGCGACTTGTTAACCGGGCTGCCAATAGCTGAAAAGAACATTTGAGATAAACAATTTTCATCCGCTGTTGGTCGCGGCAGAGCATTTCGCGGTAAGATGCTTTTAAAGCAGAACAAGCCAAAACCACATTTTTATTTTCTAACAGCCACCTGTCTATTGCCGCTTGCAATTGTAATAGCCAAGGAAGGCGATCCGCATCTTCTAAAGGAATGCCGCGACTCATTTTCTCGATATTAGCTGATGGGTGAAAATCGTCGGCATCGCTGAAATCCCAGTTGAGAGATTGCGCCAGCAACTTGCCAACAGTAGTTTTGCCAGAACCTGAGACTCCCATCACGATTGTAATCATCACGTTTATTTACCGAATACTTGCAATTTGATCGAGTTGTGCGATCGAGAAACCGGGTTTCTTAAGTGGTTCGATGAATCATACAATTATAAACACTTCAACAAACCCAGTCTATTTCTAATTCTAGAGCAATTTTATTCCCGAGTGGGTCTAAGGAATTCACAATTATTAACTTGGGTTCTTTCCTAACTTTGTGATGAGAATTTTACTTATTGTTGCTGATTATCCGATCGCACTTGCAGCTAAAATATCACTGCTAACCGACTGGTACATCGCACTGGAGAAGGGGCGAAAGTCTCGCCCATCGACGGTAATCTTGCACAGCAAGCGAAACTGTAGCGGCGCTGGGGGTTGATTGAGGCGATCGACTTCTACGCGAACCACTTCTGGGTGCTGCGACATAATTTCAAAAATATCCTCCACAAGATAGCGCTGACAATAGCCGACAATCCAGTGATCTTTAGTACACAGAAGGAGACGGGAAACGCCCGGATTTTGAAATTCGTGGGCTAAGTACAAAAATTCGCCCACTTGAAGCCGATTAATCCGTTCAATTGCCGACTTTGATAGGTATCGCAGTCCATCCGCAAAAAAATGGATACAGTAACGTCCATTTTCATCTGGTTCGGGACAAGGGAACACCTCAAATTTATCAGTTGCCCGTTTGCCTCCGCTGCGCGCCAATAAAGCAATTGGGTCATGTTCGTGTTCAGGGATATTCAACCACTGTACAAATTCAGGGTAGTCAGGGCGCGATCGCGACATCACTCGATTAGAAAACAACGAAAACACTTTCTGTGAAGTGTAAACCTTATTGAAATTCGGGAAAGATGGCAAGGGTTGAAACCCGCACTTAAGTTTAGCTTCTAGGACACCATTTGTATAGTTGAACTGATATTCTTTACCGTTAAATGTCAATCGACCAATCGGAAACCAAGAACCGCTGCACGGGCTTTGCCAAGCCAAAAATAGTGTTTTCAAAACAAATCTCCTGTCAATTCAAGCAGTGCACACCTTACCCAATGATAGGGTCGCGCTCGGCGGCGCGCCTTACCGCTATAAGTAGCCTGTCAAACCAATTTTTACGTAAGCCCTGTGAATGTATTCTCTTAGTCTATAGGAAATGGCATCAAAATTTGGTATTTTTGGCTTTCTGCCAGGACGACAGCAGCACCAATCAACTGAATAAACATCTTTTTTAACCAGAAGCTAAAGCTAAAATAATACCACAAATGCGGACAATAACTTAAACTGTACTTAACAGGATTGTAGTGAATATAGTTTAAATGCCGTCCAAAATCATCTTGTTTGCAAATAGGATATCCCCAAAAGCGCCGATCCCAAACATCGCTTTCTCGATTTTGGCGACCAGAAAACGAGATATTTTGAACCCAAGTTCCTTGACCTCGCAAAAATTGTGTAAATATAACTTTTATCTCTCCAATATGCTTGCGATGGGGAGTATGATTAGGAGGTAATTTTCACAAAAAATGAATGTAGTCTGGCATTACAACTGCCCAATAATTTCCAAAGGTTATTCTGATTTAACCGCCCATACAGCAGTGCGGAGTCGCAAGACATTTTCTGAATCGAACAATAGCGGTGTGCGATTCTAGGTAACAAGCGTTAGGGATAAACTTCCACCAGGAAGCTAAAATCGGCGATAGTTTGGCATTAATATCGTCATCCTACTTTTTTATAGGTCATTTTACACTCATTTTTGCGGGTGCGCCGAAGCATACCTTACATTCATCTCGTAGGGTACTCTGCAGCGCACCTTCCAGGGGCCTCCGGGTGCGCCGCAGAGTACCTTACATCAGCTACTTTCTAACACAGGAATTCGCGCGGATCGGTGACATACCCAGTCAGGGCAGAAGCCGCCGCCGTATAAGGCGAAGCCAGATAAACTTGCGCTTCTTTATTCCCCATGCGGCCGGGGAAATTGCGGTTAGTTGTAGATACACAAATTTCTGGTTCGTTCATCCGCCCAAAAGTGTCTTTCGGACCACCCAAACAAGCGGCGCAAGAAGGTGCTGCGGGCTCGATGCAGCCTGCGGCTAAGAAAATTTCCGAAAGCGTTTGACCTTCGTATTTTGTGACAAACAAATCTTCGTAAACTTTCTGAGTTGCTGGTACTAAATAAGTCGGAACTTTGACTTGATTTCCTTTCAGAATGCGGGCGGCATTCAGAAAGTCGGAGGTTTTGCCGCCGGTGCAGGAACCGATGTAAACTCGATCGATCTTGACATCGCGGCAATTGCGGGCTAAGTCGCGGTTGTCCGGGGAGTGGGGTTTGGCGACGACAGGTTCTAATTTGCTGACATCGTAGGTGCGATCGCTATAAAATTTAGCATCCCCATCGCTGTAAAATGAATCGAAGGGTTTATCAGTCCGCGAAGTAACGTAATCAAACGTAGTTTTGTCCGGCGCAACCGTGCCGTTTTTACCACCAGCTTCAATCACCATATTGCACAGCGTCATCCGTTCTTCCATCGTCAAACGCTCAACTGTATCGCCGGCAAATTCCATTGTCCGGTAGTTAGCACCGGCAACGCTAATATCACCAATAATCTGCAAAATCAGGTCTTTTGCTAACAAATAATCCGGCAGTTCACCGTTGAACACAAAGCGCATGGTTGCGGGAACTTTGATTAACAGTTTGCCGGTTCCCATGATAAAAGCCGCGTCTGTATTGCCGATACCGGTGGCAAATTGTCCGAAAGCGCCGGCATTACAGGTGTGGGAATCTGTGCCAAAGAGCACTTCGCCGGGCCGGGTGTGGCCTTCTTGTGCTAGGGCGATGTGGCAAACTCCTTTATAGTCGGGATTTGCTTTGAAGTCCGATCGATCCGTGATGTCGTAAAAGTATTTTATCCCCTGTTCTTTGGCAAAATCGCGGAGAATATCGACGTTGCGGTTAGCGCGTTCGTCGTTGGTGAAAATGTAGTGGTCGGGAATGAGGACGATTTTGTCTGGGTTCCAGACTTTCGCATTCTCACCGAATTCGCGTTTGAAAACGCCGATGGTGCCGGGTCCGCAGACATCGTGGGTCATCAACACATCTGTTTCTACCCAGATATTTTCTCCGGGCTCGACTTTAGTGCGCCCTGATGCTTTGGCTAATATTTTTTCGGTCAGAGTCATTCCCATAGTTCGATCGCTCTTTTTTATTAGATGCTACATAGTGTATTGTAAGCGAAACATTCCCTGTTACCCAAGATACTGAGGCCGGAAAATGTTTCGGATGTACTTCCAACTTTAGGGAACTGTCCAGCTTTATAGCAGTTTTCAATTGTATTGAATACCAATTGTAGGGCGGGAAATCCCCACTTTACGAAATTATGCGTAATGTTATGTGTTGTTAAATAATTAGAGGGAATTATCCAAATGTAAAGTATATTTGACGGTAACTTAATTTAAAAATTCAGTTAGGACATGACCAAATTTTTGTAATAATTTATCGAGAGGTCGAAGGGAGAAATTACTAGGATTGGCGACAAAGTTTAACCTTTTAAATTGCAGCTATTACAAAGCGATCGCACTTCGGAATTCGCAGCGATCGCCCCAAAAACCCGATCGCTGAAAATATCGGCTGCGGGAACTGCGATCGGCACTCTGCTAATCCTATGAGCACCGCCGGTTGAAGCTGTTAATCTGACATTCGTCAGCGATCGCGCGGCCTTGGGAGGTACTGATAGCGTTGATTGGTCGATTATAGGGCCAGTCCAGCCACCGTTTAAAGTATTGCCCAATTCCTTCTCAGTCAGGATGTCATATTTCCCCATCTAGGCACTACAATCCCCACAACTCCATCAGGATACAGAATTTTCTGATTTTTGTTTGACTCTCTAGCTTTTAGAAGTGGGGTGTCATTTTCAGACAATGGTGCATCAAGCATCTTGGCAACTAAATCAGCCCCAACAATCTAGCTTGTGTCTCACAAGCTAGATTGTTGGGGCTGATTAGCCACGTTTAGGGCTAAAGATACTTTAAAATCCTTAACATAATTGTATTTTACAGCGCCTATTTACGCTTATCCACTCCCTGTACGTTAAATACAGGATCGGGTACAACCTCAACAGACGTCATCATTGTAACTGCAAAATCAGATGCAAAATCGACTTTATGCAGTCCACCAATTACTGTCGCTTCAGAATCTTCGCTAAGTTCGCTCCACAATTGATTTGACTTATTTTTGGTTAAGGAAATGTCGGCTAGCTTTTGACTCCCATTTTTTTGAGCTGTTTTAGTGTTGCAAATCATAAATTTTATCTCCTTTGGGGAAATGCTACATTTAGCGCCATTTTACTAAACACCCCCTTCCCTGTCTTGCACGTTCTTGCCGTTTTTACACGTTCTTGCTACAAATTGCAGCGTGAGGTCAGGTATCTCAAAGTTGGATTATCAATACCAATACCTAACACCCCCAACTGCTACAGCTTGATTAGGATAGACACATATTCTGGCTTAGGGCTTAAAAATGCTACAGCTAGGCGAAGATAAACGCATATCCTGAGCCAGAGCCTGAAACTGCTAAGGTCATTAAATAGTCCCAAGCGCGTGACACATGGCTTTTGTTGTTGCCAATAGTTAGGAGGTGGCGGCTATTTTTCCGACGGTCTTCTAAATCTTTTTCACTTCGACAAAGACTTAACAGCGCGTCGAAAAAATCCCGTTAGGGGCTTAGCCTCAGACGTTGCTGCCGTCGATGGTCAAATTTTTCTTTATAAATAATTGTCCCGAAGTAGCAACAATTGAAACATTTGCAGGCCCAATAATAGTGTTCCCTAACGTTTCTCGGTATTCTCCTGTACCGCCGCTTAATGCCGCTTGAGAGGTTTCATCAAGTTCGCTCCACAGTTTATTTAATTTACCTTTTTCTAGGGAAATGTCTGTCAGCTTTTGACCAGCATTTTTTTGAGTTGCCTTAGTGCTGAAAATCATCGGTTTTATCTCCTTTGAGAAGCTATTTATTTTTACCTGAGTGTAAAAGTTTTGGGCGAAACAAATGCAATGACCCCTGTTCTATGCTCATTGTCCCACTCTAATTAATGATTATTAATAAATGCCGTGTTCTCCACCAATAAAGGGTCTCCCCAGCTAGAGTTACGGCAAATATTCCCACCGCTTACTGCTGCTTGAGAAGTTTCGTCAAGCTCGCTCCACAGTTCGTTCAGTTTACCGTTAGTCAAAGAAATGTCTGTCAGCTTTTGACCAGCATTTCTTTGAGCTGCTTTAGTATTGAAAATCATTGGTTTTATCTCCTTTGAGGAAATACTACATTTAGCGCCATTTTACTAAACACCCCTTCTGTGTCTTGCACGTTTTTGCTATTTTTACACATTCTTGCTACAAATCACAGCGTGAGGGTAAGTATTGATAACAGTCTTTATGAATACCTCACGCCCCCAACTGCTACAAGTTACCTAAAGTATTCAGTAAGGGTTACCGGCAGTGTTATTAGTAAATGTCGTGTTCTTAACTGCAAGCCCGTCATTCTCCGCAAGCCATTGAACCGCTCTAGCCCCAAATGAAACTCCACCGCTTACTGCTGCTTGAGAGGTTTCGTCAAGTTCGCTCCACAATTCATTTGATTTATTATTGGTCAGAAAAATGTCGGCTAGCTTTTGACTACCATTTTTTGGAGTTGGTCTATTTCTAAAAATCATAAATTCTATCTCCTTTGGGAAAATGCTACATTTAGCGCGCTATTTTACTAAACACCCCTTCCCTGTCTTGCACGTTCTTGCTGTTTTTACACATTCTTGCCACGAGTTGAGTCAGGATAATGTCATATTCTGACCCAATACAAGGAGCTAGAGGACGTTTATAGTTCGTATGAAAAACCTAGAAATACCCGTAGGTATGATACCGATAATAATGCCTCCAGTAATTTGTTGTTCGTCTTTTTCCGACAGTTCAGTTAACTCAACAGGTAGATTTTCTAGAGTGAGGCGGTTGGCTGAATTGTTCGTTTGGGTTGTCAAGTTTTTCTTATTCATCAGAGTTTTTACCTTATTGGTTTGGTAGCATTCTGGCACAAATTTAAAAAAAAACCAACTCAGCCTTACCCTGCAACCCGCATTCCTTGAGGTACACCCTGAAGCGATTTTTCCGATGGCCGGTTTTTTAATTGTGACTACGAAAAAGACAATGGCGGCCAGTCGTAAAAATCCCGCTAGGGGTTTACGCGGGGATACGACAATATCCCCGCCTAAGACTTGTAACCGTTACCTATCCACAAAATCTTTGTCATTCGTGTTGCCCCTGTCGTCAAAAGAAATCAATGCACCTCCATTAAAGAGTGACCCACTGAAATTATTGGACATCTTATCTGACGGTTTTGTATCTACAAAAAGGGTTTGCCCACCGCTTACTGCTGTTTCAGAAGTTTCGCTGAGTTCGCTCCACAGTTCGTTCGATTTAACGTTGGTCAAAGAAATGTCGGTTAGCTTTTGGCCGGCATTTTTTGGAGTTGGTCTATTTCTGAAAATCATAAATTTTATCTCCTTTGGGGAAATACTGCATTTAGCGCCATTATACTAAACACGCCATTACCTGTATTGCACGTTCTTGCTGTTTTTACACGTTCTTGCCACAAATTGAGTCAGCATATCGGTATATCCTGAGTCTGCCGTACCAATTTAAAGTCTTTGGTCGAAAAATGGGTGTTTCCTGACCTTGCAGCTAGTCATTTCTATCCCGGCCAGTGAGAGCAACCTGTCCGATATGACTTAGGGCATAGGTGTCAACTTAAGCTGTCAGCCTGCCCACCCGGTAGTCCGCTAAGAAATGAATTCCACGGGGCTTATAGCTAAAGTCCACAGCGAGGAGGACTAATGAGTTTAAAAGGTTTTCTTCTCAGGCCTATGCAAGAGGACTTTAGCTTTGAGGCAGGGGTTGAAACCCCTGTCGGACTATCGGTTTAACGTTAAGTTGACACCTATGAACATTTCTGTGTTCCTACAGTTATCAGGTGCAATTAACCGAATATGAGATACTTTATGGATGCAAAAAATCTAAATGTTCCCCCGGAATTTGGCTCAAATCTTGGGGATTTCCTGTTAGTTTGAGTTCACCCCTATCGAGCAGTACAATCAAATCGGCGCGCTGAATGACTCGGGGACGGTGACTGATTAAAATAGTCGTTTTGCCCTGACGAGCGGCTAATAATCGATCGAGCACTTCAGTTTCAGTTGCCGGATCGAGAGCTCCAGTCGATTCATCTAAAATCAAGACGGGCGGGTCGGTGACAAGGGCGCGGGCGATCGCCAATCTTTGCCTTTGTCCGCCAGAAAGATTGGCGCCAAACTCGCCCAAAACAGTCTGATACGTGTCGGGAAGTCCGCTGACAAAATCGTCGGCACCGGCAATTTGGCAAGCTTTTACTATTTGTTCTAAAGTCGCGCTAGGGTAACAAAAGCGGAAATTCTCGACAATCGATCGGCTCCAAAAGTGAGCTTCCTGCGGCACGAGCACCACTTGTTCGCGCAGGCATTCTAGCGACAAATCGGATTGATTGTACTGTCCGAAGCGGATATTGCCGGATTGCAGCGCATACAAACCGGCAAGCAATTTTGCCAGCGTACTTTTGCCGCAGCCGGATTTGCCAATCAAAGCTGTCACCTTGCCGCCGGGAATCGTCAGAGAAAAATCTTTCAGCAAATCCACGCGGCCGATGTGGTGGAAGTTGAGGTTTTTGCAAGTAATATCGGCATCAGCGGGAATGTCGGCACGATCGCGCGGGGCGTTGTCCCCCATTTCTGGCGCGGTGTCGATGATGTCGCCGAGACGCTGGGTAGCAGTTTGAGCGCGGGAGAACTCGTCCATCAAGTTGATGGCGGTGCTAATTAGGGCGGTGAAGTTGCGGTTCATGCCGTTGAATGCCAGCAGTTGACCGACGGTGAGTTCTTGGCGAATTACCAGAATGCTGCCAAAACAAAGGACGGCAAGGGAACCGACGCCGGAGGCCAGAGTAGAGAAGACGCTGTTGAGGATGCTGATTTGTAACAAGCCGAAGGTAGCATTTGCCAGATGACCGAAGCGACTTTGCAATTCTTCCCAAGCTTGAGGTGCAGCATTGTTGGTTTTTAAAGTCAGGGCGCCTTTGAAATTCTCAACTAGGATGCCTTGGTTTTCCGCATCTGTGACCAAAACGTCGCGGGTTTTCTGTTGCAGGGCTGGCAGGAAGATTAGGGCTGACAGAGTTGTGAGGAAGGAAACGCCGACTGCAGCGACAGTCAGTTGCCAGCTATAGACCAGCATAAATCCCAGGGATACTAGGGCGATGAAGAATTGGCTGGGCAGGCTGGTTACTACCTGGGAGACTAGGAGATTGATTTCCCGGATGTCCCGCAGGCGGCTGACGATTTCGCCGCTGCGGTGCGATTCGTAGTAGCTGAGGGGAAGCCGCAGGATTTGGCGACCGAATTCGAGTGCGAGTCCTAGTTCCAAACGTTGAGCTAAGTGAGCTACTAGATTCGCCTGAACTAGGCTTAGCAGGCTGCTGAAGAGGATTGTGGCGGCGGTGGCGATCGCGATCGTAATTAACAGTTGGGTGTCTCTCCGCACCAATACGTCGTCGGTGAGTACCTGAATCAGCAGCGGGAATGCTAGAGAAAGCAGACCGATCGCCATGTTCAGCGGCAAAACTTCGGCAACTAAGCCGCGATAGTGCCAGACGCGCTGCAAAAAGCGCCCAAATCCCCCTATTCGGTCATTTGGCAGTGCGTAAAAACGGTTTTCGTCCGGCACCAGCAGCAGCATCACTCCATTGTTCCAAGACTCTGTGAGTGCCTCGCGGGTGAGGTAGCGCAGGCCTGCGCCGGGATCGGCAACTACATACTTTTTGCCCCGGCGGCCGTAGAGGACAACCCAGTGATAGCCTTTCCAGTGAATGATGGCGGGCAGGGGGGCTTCGTTGAGGCGATCGATCAATTCGGGCGTGGCTTTGACGGAACGGGCGTTAAATCCCAAAGCTTCTGCCCCGCGGCGCAATCCCAGCAGCGTTGTACCCAATTGTCCGGTACCGACAGCTTCGCGGACGCGGTTCATGGCCAACGTGCGCCCGCAGGATTTGGCAACGGTGGCCAGACAGGCGGCACCGCAGTCTTCTTCGCTGTGTTGGAGAACGATCGGATATTTCATAACAAGTTTGAAGCTTACAGGCTTATTTCCTCTGTTGATTTTTCGTTTTTCTGGGTATTTTGCGCCCCTAGAAGGCTTGATGATTAGACATCTCCAAAAACTCTTCTGGGGAGTAGGGGTTAGGCATCCTGCAGGCCGTTAACTTGCTTTTAACTTTTATGTATATTCAGAAATTTTAGTCGCCGATCGCCCAATCAAACGTAAAATTAAATAAACCGTAAAGTTGCACTATTATGACTTACGCATGAATTCTCTCTGTAGGGCGAAGCACAGCGCACCTTACCGCTACCAATAGTCTTGAAAGGCTGTTTTTGCGTAAATCCTAACTTCTAAAGAGAAAGATAGTTTTGTAGCGGGGAATACAAAATCATGTCTGAAGGTAAAGTTCTTTTTGTCGATTCAAGTCAAGAAAACCACTTCCCCGAGATATTTCCTCAGTTGCCGATCGCGAAGAGCGATCGCGCAATTTGGACTGGCATCAGTGTAGAATACCACCGCCAGCCTCCGTTTGAAACCCCTCAATATGCGATCGCCTCCTACCAGATCGGCATCAACCTCGGACAGAGTTTCCAATTGGAACGAAAGATTGACCGAAGGTGGGAAACCTCGCAAGTATTGCCAGGTGCGATCGGTCTTTGTCCGTTCAATCTATCTCACGAAATGCGCTGGCATACTGAAATGAATTTACTCTCTCTCAACCTCGATCGCGAATTCTTAGTTCGCAGCGCACTGGAGTTATTCAATACCGAGGAAGTTGAGTTATTGTGGCCGATGGCATTTCAAGATCCGTTAATCCAGCAAATTGGACTGGCACTCAAGGCAGAAGCGCAATCAGATGGCGGGGGCAGCCGGCTTTATGCAGAGACGATGGCGAATGCACTTGCCGTACATTTATTGCGGCATTATTCGACGCAAGGAACTCGAAATTTCGAGTGCAAAGGGGGAATGTGTCAACACAAATTGAGGTGGGTTCAAGACTATATCAACGATTATTTAGAACGGCAATTCAGTTTAGATGAACTGGCCGCGCTCGCGCAACTCAGTCCCTACCACTTTTCCCGCGCTTTTAAACAATCGACTGGACTAAGCCCGCACCAATACGTGATTCAACAGCGGGTAGAACGGGCAAAACAATTGCTGTTGCAGGGAAAGATGAGTTTGTCTGAAATTGCGATCGCCTGCGGCTTTACTCATCAAAGCCATCTCAATCGCCACTTCAAACGCTTGACTGGAGTGACTCCCAAGACTTTACTCAAGTCATAGCAAGAATGTGCAAAAACAGCAAGAACGTGCAATACAGGTAATGCGCCGTTTGTCATGATGCTACTAATTCAGAATTTCCACAAAGGAGATAAAACCGATGATTGCCAAAGATAGAGTAATTCAAAAAAACGATTCTCAAAAGCTAGCCGACATTTCCTTAAACAAGGATAAGTCAAACCAATTGTGGAGCGAACTTAGCGAAACTTCTGAAGCAGCAGTAAGCGGTGGTTCTACTCCGTATTATTGGGCGGGGGGGGACATATCTAAGGAGCCCGAATTCAATTCCAACCCGCCCAGAGGGGGCTGGGGTTGAGTCTAAGCAGACCTGAAAGCGCGAGCGAGTCTCAACTTATGAATGTCCATCAACAACGGCAACGGTCGCTGGCGAGCAACCTATGAGGCTCAACCAGCGAATAGATGCTAGCGAGCGTTGACGTTCTCTTTGACAGCGAACTCTCGCTGCTTTCTGATGTTGATACTCCTAACAGGAGTTCAGACGATCCAGGAGGCTCGCGCTCGTCCATGACCACAGTTTCCTGTCCTTACTGAGATAGAGACAACTCTAAAGTCGATAGCCCTATTTCACACGCTAGGGCTTGTAGTATGCCCAAAAGCTTCTTCAAGCCCTAGCAAGTAAGAACTTACGATAGAGGTAATGTGGCGTTTGCCACAATGGCGCTAACTCAGAATTTCCACAAAGGAGATAAAATCGATGATTTTCAAAGATATAGCAACTCAAAAAAACGATTCTCAAAAGCTAGCCGACATTTCCTTACCCAAAGGTAAGCCAAACGCATTGTGGCACGAACTTAACGAAACCTCTGAAGCAGCAGTAAGCGGTGGTTCATGGATGAGTTCACTAACCGTAACAAATTCAAAATTTACTAACCTACCACCCTCCCCTACTTATTTTGACTACGTTTTTTAAGCTGCCTATGTTCACTGAATCGCTGTAAGTCAATAGCTGCCAGTAAATGAGAACTTAACGTATTAACCAGGGACTTAAGTCCTTGGCTAATAGGTGCTTAAGTTGACACCAAGCAACAATTTTCTGTCCCTACTGAGATAGAAACAGCTCTAAAGTCGATAGCGCTATTTCACACGCTTAGACTTGTAGTATGCCCAAAAGCTTCAAGTTATAGCAAGCAAGAACGTGCAATACAGGTGATGAAAGCAATGCAGCCTAAAAAATCGCAAACTATACCAAACGATCCAAATCAAGCTTTATGGAAAGAAATCGGTGATGAGGTAACTGCTCAACTCTGAGCGATCGCCCTTGAATGCCGCTATCTTATTTGTGCGATCACCTCTCTCATAATTTGTCTGTTTGAAAACTCAGGAGGAGAAAAATGTTTCGCAAACACCAAACTAAAAATTTATCAAAATCAGTGTTGGATGTTAAAAAAATACATCCGCTAGTGATGGATTTAAACGAACAAAGTCAGGAATCAATTTCTGGCGGACAACTCCAAGAGGATTTCGCGGCTGAGCCAGCGCCTTCACCTGCGATCGCTCTCCCTGCTTTCCTTAATCAAGCCAACAAGGCAAAACAGTAGTAATTGTAACAGGAGGCTTGGAAATGCTTAATCAGTGTTCTTGGCTGAGCGATCGCGAACTTCAAGATATCTCAGATACGGAAGCTGATTCGAGCGCAGGGGGTCAAGTTAGCAAGGAGTAGTTTCAGAGAACTTACGCAATGGAGTAATTTTTACACTATTTGTGGTATAAAGTGGACTGAAGCCCACCCTAAGTATAGAGTTGGTGCGTAAGTCCTGTTTGAGAGCGATCGGGATATGTGGTGGATAGGTTTAATATTTCTCCGTTTATTCTTTCGCCCTTCAAGGAACGCTTAAGCTGTTCAGCATCTAAAACGCATATTGCATAGTATAATATGATGATATTTAGAAAAAGTCAATGCCTACTAAA